>JBBSLN010000013.1:0-14976 GCA_038255205.1 Flavobacteriales bacterium | reverse complement strand
TCCTAATGAGCCGACACCAATTGTGTAAACCCTTATACCAAATGTTTCTGCAATTTCTCCAGCCATAATCGGTGAAACAGCACCAACGTTATTCACTCCATCAGTCAATAAAATAATTACTTTGCTTTTTGCCTGACTGTCTTTTAAACGGTTGACTGATGTTCCCAATCCCATACCGATGGCTGTTCCCCCTTCAATGATTGTGTTATATTTTACATCATCCAATGAGCGCAAGACGATTGCTTTATCGCTTGTAATTGGTGTTTTCGTGTAACTTTCGCCTGCATATTCCACGATGCCGATTCGGTCGTTTGGTCTGCCTTTAATGAAATCGGCAGCGACATTTTTTAAGGCTTCCAAACGGTTTGGCAATAAATCTTTAGCCAACATACTTGCGGAAACGTCGATTGCCATCACGATGTCGATGCCTCTGGTGGTTTTGGTTTTTGAAGACACGTCAGTCACTCTTGGTCTTGCCATTGCTGTAATCAATAAGGCTAAGGCCAAAAGTCGCAATGCAAATAAAATGTGCCTCAATTTTGGCAGCCAACTATTGGTCAATTTGAAACCTTTGATGGTTGACATGCGAAGTTCAGCAGTCTGTTTTTTATATTTCAATATGTACCAAAGAATCGCCAATGGTAGCAATAGGAACAACCAAAAGAACTGTTTATTTAAAAATTCGATTCCTTCAAACATCATTCTTCTTCTTTTTTAAGTTCGACGGAATTGAGAATTCGTTCCATAATTTGGTCGGCATAGATGTCGTCTTCTTTCCAGCCCAGAACGATGACTTGCAGAATATTTTTGGTTGTAAACATCAAAATAGTGTACTTCCCTTTTTGCAAATCAGCACTCAATGGTTGTGGGAAATCTGCTGTGCCATACAGTTTCAAGCCTTCCTGATTATTTGGTGTTACAAACTTTTCTTGCATTGTAATCAGGTTTTTGACGCCATTGTTTTCAAATTGTTTCATGACACCTTCCACAGCACCTTTGACATCCACAGACATCGAATCTGGAATGTTCAATTTGCTGGTGGTTACGGCGATGTTAATATCGCTCAAAATGGTACCATAACTAAAAACTGTTGTTTTGGCCTGTGCGATTTCATTGATTTCTTTTGATTCTGAACGCTGCAACACTTCTGGAGTTGATATGTAAACCGGTGGAATTCCGTACGCACTATTGACCCATTCGCCTTCCAATAATTCCTTGCTGTCATTGCCGACAATCGAATCTTTTACAAAGTCATAACCATATTTAATTACAAAACCTGTGAACGTGGCGAACACTAAAAAAATACCGATAACAACGGTCGTAATAATTTTTCGACGCTTCTTTTTGCGTTTTTGTTCTTCTTTATATTGCTGGTTGAGTAGTTTCTCTTCTTCAGTTGGTTCTGGCAATGCTTCCTTTACATGGTCGATTTCTAAATCAATCGTATTTCTATCGATTTTTGCCAATTCCACATCTGGAGCTGATTTTGCAAATTTTACCAAATCGGCACGCTTCAAGATAGTTTCGATGTTTCGGATGTCTTCTTTGCTCAATTCGATTTGGTTACCATCTTTAAGCAAATTCAATCGTGAAACCAATTCGTCAGTCGTGCTTTCCAATGCTCTGTCATAGACTTTTTCATCTAAATATTTTCGAATGATGAAGGTCAATTCAGAATAATAGCCTTTTAATTCTGATTGTCGCAGATAGTCCGTTTCATCTAACTTTTTTAAGGCCAATTTGGCGCGCTCATAAGGTGGCAACAAGGCGATTTCTTCCTCTTCGGTCAATGGTTTTTTTCGCCAAACAAACCAATACAGCAAAAATCCGGCTACTAATAAAATGGCCATTATTATCAATACCGTTTTCCACCAATTACTTGAACTTTTCTCAACTTCAATATAAGGTTTGATATCGTACAAGCCTTGTTTTGTTGTGTCGACCTTCACATTATTGACCTCGACTCGCATGGAATCCGTGAAGAATGTTTTATTGCCGATGATGATTTTTTGTCTCGGAATTGTATAGGAGCCTGAATCAAACTGCGTCAATCCATATGTTTTGATAAGATTATATTTGGCCTTATTTTTAGTGGTGTCAATTTTATAGGACTCAATCATTTCCAATGGCGAAAAACTTTGCCCTTCTGGAAAAACAACTAAATCAGTAGTATCGGATTCGACCTGAATTTTATAGGTTATTTGAGCACCTATCTTGATTTTTGTGGAATCGATGGAGGATTTTACCTGTGAAAAGGAGAGGAAAGAGAATAGAAAAAAGAATAGAAATAAAAAGACGGATGACCGATGACGGATGACCAAATTTAAGCTGGAAGCTCGAAGCTGGAGGCTGGAAGGAAAAAAGCTGGAAGCTTGAAGCACGAAGCTGGAAGTTGCAGGCAAGTTCATATTTGGTTCGTTCTGAAATCTAAAATCGTAATTCATAAATCGTAAATCTCTACGCTCTTCTTTTAAAATATCCCAATAATTTTTTCACGTAGCTTTCATCCACTCGACAATCAATTGAGCCTGCGCCTGATTTTGAAAAGCTGTCTTTATAGTAGGCTACTTTTTCGTTGTAATATTTGGAATAATTGGTTCTCACCTTTTTTGAAGATGTGTTGACCAGCATCAGTTCGCCAGATTCTTCATCTTGCATTTGCACCATTCCAAGGTTTGGAATTTCCTCTTCTCTTTTATCATATACCCGGATTCCTGTAATATCATGTTTTCTAGACACAATCTTGAGCGTCTGTTTATAATCATCTACAATAAAATCTGAAAGCACAAAAACAATCGCTTTCTTCTTCATAACACTTGACATGAATTTAAGCGCTTCCGCAAGATTGGTCTGTTTGCTTTTTGGTTTAAACTCAATCAATTCACGTATGATTCGAAGTACATGAAAACGCCCTTTTTTCGGCGGAATGTAGAGTTCTATTCCATCCGTAAATAAAATCAAACCAATTTTATCATTGTTTTGTGTTGCGGAAAATGAGAGAGTTGCAGCAATTTCGGTGATGATTTCATTTTTGAACTGGTCTTCGGTTCCAAACCATTCCGAGCCAGAAATATCTACCATCAACATCATGGTCAGCTCACGTTCTTCCTCAAAAACCTTCACAAAAGGCTCATTGTATCGCGCTGTCACATTCCAATCGATATTACGAACGTCATCGCCAAATTGATATTCCCGAACCTCACTAAAAGTCATACCACGGCCTTTGAAGGTCGAATGATATTCGCCACCAAATATATGATCAGACAACCGACGTGTCTTGATCTCTATCTTCCGTACTTTTTTGAGAAGTTCCTTTGTGTCCATAGATGCCCCCTAACCCCCGAAGGGGGAAATAATTGTGATTAAAAATAAATTTGGTATGAAATTTTATGCATTGTCTTTTCTTTGCCTTCCCCTCTTTGCCTTCCCTAAATACTTTTCGGCTATGATTACGCCGCAAGAATTCCCCCTTCGGGGGTTAGGGGATTACGGTACTTCTATCTCGTTCACAATCTTATTGATGATATCCACAGACGTAACGTTTTCCGCTTCGGCTTCGTAAGTGATACCGATTCTGTGACGCAATACATCATGAACTACTGCACGAACATCCTCTGGAATCACATACCCACGACGTTTAATAAATGCATAGCATTTTGCTGCCATTGCCAGATTGATACTTCCACGGGGTGACGCTCCAAAGGAAATCAACGGTTTTAGGTCTGCTAATTTATATTTTTCCGGATAACGGGTTGCGAAAATGATGTCAAGTATATATTTTTCGATTTTCTCATCCATATAAACTTCTCTCACTGCCTGTTGCGCTCTTAAGATAGTTTCGACAGAAACAACAGCATTCACTTTTTCAAAAGCGCCTTTAAGATTGGCTCTCATAATCAATTGCTCTTCGTTCTGTTTTGGATAATCGATGACTGTTTTCAACATGAAACGGTCAACCTGTGCTTCCGGTAAAGGATAAGTTCCCTCTTGCTCAATTGGGTTTTGGGTTGCCATCACTAAAAAGGGTCTGTCCAATTTGAAAGTCTCATCACCAATGGTTACTTGTCTTTCCTGCATTGCTTCGAGCAAAGCCGATTGTACTTTTGCCGGCGCACGATTTATCTCATCAGCCAAGACGAAATTTGCGAAAATCGGACCTTTTTTGATAGAGAAATCATTGATTTTCATATTATAAATCAAGGTTCCCACGACATCTGCAGGCAATAAATCTGGTGTAAACTGTATTCTACTGAATTTTGCATCAATTGCTTGGGCCAATGTGTTAATTGCCAGTGTTTTTGCCAAACCAGGAACACCTTCCAATAAAATATGTCCCTGACCAAGTAATCCAATCAACAATCGTTCAAGCATGTAGCGCTGTCCGACAATCACTTTATTCATTTCCAACATCAACAAATCGACAAAGGCACTTTCTCTTTCGATTTTTTCGTTAATTGCTTTGATATCAATTGCAACAGTATCTTCCATTATCATTAAAATTTAATTTAGCTCAAAATAGGTATATTTTTTCAAGGATTCAAAATTGTTAAAATTTATCGTTGTTTCCTGTTAATTATTGGTTAAAAATTAAAGAGCAGTACCAATGGCACTGCTCTTTTAATAAAGTTTTATGATTTATGGATTTATTCTAAAATAATCACGCTCAAATCGGTATTTGATTCCAATGTTACTTCTACATTTTCTATGATTGTCGACACTAATCCAGAAATTGGGTCTGGATCTACCGTCACAGTATAGATTCCAGTGTTCAAACCAACTAAAATAAAGTTACCTTCAACATCTGCATAAGCTGAAATTGTTTCAATTCCGTTTGTTGCAGTAATTTGTGTTTGTACTCCTAAAGGCAAAATGCTTCCAGAAATTGTTCCTGTAGATGCTTCTACACTTGCTCTAATAACAGGTTTAAGATTGATGTTCCCTGAATTTCCAGCGATAACAATGGATTCATCTACATCAAAATCCAATAAAAATGTATAAGCAATATTCGGCAATAAGATTGCGTTCACTTGAATTTTCAACCCAGATTGTTGAGCACTTGGCGTATTTAACGGAAACGTTTGACCATCGATAACAACAGAATTATCATTACCCAAAACCAATCGGATTTGATTGAGATCTCCTGACAATACCTCGAAATCATCAACCAATAAGACGTTGACACCTCCTGTTAATTCCAGCAAATCATATACACCTGTATTAACGGCATTAAGACTTACCCATCCATCTTCATCATCGGATGCGTCATTGACCTTGACCATGACATCTACGACATCAATATAGACGTGATCAAAATCTCCGGGAGCGTCCATAAGTTTTACTGATATTTGGGAATTGCCTTGTGCAGGTGAAGAAGAATCATCATTTCCACAGCTAAAGAAAGCAAGTGATACTATAAATGCTAAAGCTGATTTTTTTAAATTATTCATATATATACTATTTTTTGATTATATCTTATATACGACCCCAATTGCGGTTTAGACCATAGCATCATTTCTTGTAAATTAAATTTTCATCATAAAAAATACGACATCAATCATCAAAAACGTCGTAAATTACTCACAATAAGTAGGTGTAATTAATACAAAACAATCACGCGGTAATTAATGTCTTTTAAGTATTTTTATAAATGAATTATATAAACAGTAAAATTTGGACTATTCTAGAATTATAGCGGGAACCATGACTTGGGGAAGTTGGGGAAAGAAACTTTCGACATTGGAAATGATAGAATTAATGCATCATTGCATTGATAATCATATAACTACCTTCGACCATGCCGACATTTATGGTGTCTATACTACGGAAGCTGATTTTGGGAAAGCATTCGATGAAAGTGGTATTAAAAGAGAATCCATTCAGTTGATTTCGAAATGTGGCATTCAACATGAAGCGGAAAATCGCAATAACAAGATTAAACATTATGACTACAGTAAGGATTATATTATTTGGTCTGCTGAACAATCGCTCAAACATTTAAACACCGATTATTTGGATTTGTTTTTATTGCATAGACCAAGTCCATTAATGCAACCTGACGAAATTTCCGAGGCCATTTCAATTTTGAAAGAGCAGGGCAAAATAAAGGAATGTGGTGTTTCAAATTTTACCCCTTCTCAAGTCGAATTGATTTCAAATTCCACAGAAGTTGCTGTTAATCAAATAGAGTTCTCATTAACTCAACATACTGCGATGCACGATGGAACGTTGGACCAAATGATGCTTAAAAAAATCACACCGATGGCGTGGTCGCCGTTGGGTTTTGTATTCAAAGATGATACCGAACAAACGCGAAGCATCCACAAACAAGTGGGCGAATTGATGGAGAAATATAGTGCTACCGAAGACCAATTATTGCTTGCTTGGATTTTGAAACATCCAGTAAACATTCATCCTGTAGTTGGAACCACCACTAAACAACGTCTGATTGATTCCGCTAAAAGTGTCGATATTAACTTGGAATTGGAAGATTGGTTTTTTATGTTGGTGGCGAGTCAAGGGCATAAAGTACCATGAAATCCCCTAAATCCCCGAAGGGGACTTTTTCCCATCCTAAATCCTTCCCAAGGGGAAGGACTTTTTAACGAACAAAAAATAAAAATATGAACACTAAAACTTCTCCCCGTTGGGGAGACAAAGAGGGGCTTCTCACAGCATTAATCACAGGAGCAACCAGTGGAATAGGCAGAGCCACGGCGGAAGAACTTGCAAAACACAATGTCAATTTGGTTCTATGTGGACGACGACAAGAACGCTTGGATACCATTCAACGTGCATTGGAAAAACAAACAGACGTGCATACGTTGAACTTTGATGTCAGGGATAAAGATGCCGTATTCGAGGCGATTCATTCGCTTCCTGATGAATTCAAGCAGATAGATATTCTAATCAACAACGCAGGAAATGCACATGGTTTGGATTCCATACAAACCGGAAATACAGACGATTGGGATGCCATGATGGATATTAATGTGAAAGGCTTGTTGTATGTGAGCAAAGCCATTATACCCCAAATGACCGAGCGACAATCGGGACACATCATAAATATTGGGTCTTCAGCGGGAAAGGAAGTCTATCCAAAAGGGAACGTCTACTGTGCCAGTAAACATGCCGTCTTGGCAATTACGGAAGGGATGCGGATTGATTTGAATCCTTTTGGAATTAAAGTGTGCGCTATCAATCCAGGATTGGTAGAAACCGAATTTTCACAAGTGCGTTTTAAAGGTGATGCCATTGCTGAAAACGTTTACAAAGGTTACAAAGCATTGCAGCCAGAAGATATCGCAGAGATTATATATTTTGTCATTTCAAGACCTTCGCATGTTAATATTGCGGATTTGTTGGTTTTTCCGACGGCACAGGCTTCATCAGCAATAATCAAAAAAGCAACCTAACTTTTTTGATTTTGCTGACATTATTTATTTACCATTTTTATTATTTATTTACTTATTATGTCGCATTTTAGTTCATTCGAAGATTTAAAAGTTTATAAAGAAGCTACCGTTTTTTGTGACGATATTTGGGATATTATCGTAACTACACCATCACAAAAAGATTATAAATCTAGAGAGCAAATCAATGGAACTTCTGGGTCAATAATTGATAAGATTGTAGAAGGTTTTGGGCGTGGAGGAAATAAGAACTTTATAATGTTCTTGGATTTTTCAAGGGGTTCCTGTAGCGAAAGTAAAGTGCAAATATTAAAAATGCTATAGAAGACAGCATATTTCTGATGAGATCTATCAAATCCTCAATAAGAAAGCTCAAAAATCTTATTGATCAACTTTCAAAATTTATCATTTACCTGAAAAATTGAGATAAGAAATGACAAAAATTTGATTGAAACAATAGGTTCTATAATTGTCTTGATAATTAATTTCTTCCGAATGAGAATAATAAATAATAAATAATCTGATTTTGATCAACAAAAGACTTCTCATAAAACACCTTCTAGCTCACAACGATGAGAACAGCTTCTATGACAAAAAGCGAAAGATAGATATCAGTGAAAAAGAAGGGAAGGCCAAGTTTCTGAAACACATTTGCGCATTGTCCAACAGCAATCCAAAGAACAATTCGTTCATTGTCATTGGCGTGGAAGATGAAGATAATAATATAGTTGGTGTCGATTTTTTTGATGATAGCAAGATCCAAAATCTTATCAATGCTTATTTGACCAATCCACCGATTGTGGCTTATGAGAACATTCCATTTCCACATTTACCAGACGACAAGGTGGTGGGTTTGGTAACCATACGAGCAATTGATGGCTTGACCTCACTTCGCAAGAACATCTGGAAATATTATGGCGGTTCGGTGTTTTTTAGAGATGGAAGTATCAGTATGCCAAAGGTATTTGATGTCGAAATTAAAGACGTCAATTCAAAAATCGTTGATGCGATTGAATCACATGCCCAAAACAATATAGAATACACTCTTGACGGCGTGTTTGACTTTATGAATAAGCGAAAGGATTACCACCCAAAATATAAAGTATTTAAGGAGTATTTTGTGTTGTGTTGGGCTGGACAGAAAAAAACAGTCAAAGAGGAACTGTTTTTTAGTCGGGTGGATATCGAGCTAATAAACGAACAGGTACGTTTATTCTTCTCAACTTTAGATGAAGTTTCCATAACCTATGATGAAGATTCTTTCAAGATTGTCGAATATGTGAGCCTTGGACTTCAAAATAACTATAAATACTATCCGCTGGAAGAAACCACAATAGAATTTGGAAATAACGCCAATTATCATATCGATACAAAACTATTATTTGAAGCACCACAATTTGATAAAAAAGTACTCCATCACATCTACAATTCGAATAATGCGATTCTTGATAAATTAAAAAAAGGCCTTTCTCTTAACCGACATGAAGAACAGGACCTTATGAATCTTCCTGCCACCTATTTGATTTGTTATTTGAATTTGTTTCATGAGGCAATTGACAAACTAAATGAAGCAAAGCCGTATTTGAAAGATTACAATCAAGAAGTTTATGACAACTTTAAAGAATCGCTTCGCATTTTGAGAAAGGTCAAGTATAGCTAATATCTTAACCTAAACTTTTCAATTTAAAAACATAGGTCTCGTCAGAATTACCGAATTTTACATTGCTATTATTCAATTCTAATAAGACCTCGTTTCTCCCGGTAAAAATTCGGCATTGAAACGGGGTTTTGATTTATCAATCAAATACTTAACTCAATTGATTAAAGCATACCATTCATACAGTTTTTTTGACCAATCATAGTTTTTTTGATTGAGTATCTTTTAAATTTTACGATTTTCGTAGTGCTATTAATCATTTACAATCAAACCTTATTTCTCCCGATCATTTTCGGCATTGAAATAGGTTTTTTGTTTTTTTAGGAATAGAAAAAGCCACAATCTTTCGAGAGTGGCTTTTTACTTTATAAATAAATACCTGTTAAAGGTCAAACTTTATCCCTTGTGCTAAAGGTAAGCTTGTTGTGTAATTAATGGTATTCGTTTGTCGTCTCATATACACTTTCCAAGCATCGGAACCCGATTCACGTCCGCCACCTGTTTCTTTTTCACCTCCAAAAGCACCTCCAATTTCAGCGCCTGAAGTACCAATATTGACATTCGCAATTCCACAATCAGAACCTTGAACTGATAGGAAATGTTCAGCTTCACGTAAATTGTTGGTCATAATTGCTGATGACAAGCCTTGAGCTACTCCGTTTTGAATCTCTAATGCGTTTTCAACATCGCCAGAATATTTCAATAAGTACACTACTGGTGCAAAGGTTTCATGTTGTACGATTTTGAATTCTGGTTTGGCTTCCGCAATCGCTGGTTTTACGTAACAACCACTTTCATAGCCTTCTCCTGAAAGTACCCCGCCTTCAACAAGTATTTTTCCACCTTCTTCTACAACTTGTGTCAATGCATTTTTGTACATTTTTACAGCGTCTTTATCAATCAATGGACCAACATGATTCTTTTCGTCCAAAGGATTTCCAATTTTTAATTGGTCGTAAGCGGCAACTATAGCATCTTTTACTTTATCGTACATAGATTCATGAATAATCAATCGTCTTGTTGATGTGCAACGTTGGCCAGCTGTTCCAACTGCACCGAAAACAGCTCCAATAACTGTCATTTTTACATCTGCATCCGGTGTGACGATTATGGCATTATTTCCGCCTAATTCCAATAATGATCTTCCTAAACGTCCTGCCACTTCCTGTGCTACGATTTTACCCATTCTGGTAGAACCGGTTGCCGAAATCAAAGGAACTCGTTTATCTTTAGTCATGAACTCACCTACCTTATAATCTCCGTTAATCAAACAAGAAATTCCTTCTGGAAGATTATTTGCTTTGAAAACTTCGGCTGCGATATTTTGACATGCCACACCGCACAAAGGTGTTTTTTCACTTGGTTTCCATACACATACATCACCACAAACCCATGCCAAAGCAGTATTCCATGCCCAAACTGCTACGGGAAAATTGAATGCCGAAATAATTCCAACCACACCTAATGGATGGTACTGCTCGTACATTCTATGTCCTGGACGTTCGGAATGCATGGTCAGACCGTGAAGTTGACGTGATAATCCAACTGCAAAATCACAGATGTCAATCATCTCCTGAACCTCCCCTAAGCCTTCTTGATAGGATTTCCCCATTTCATATGAAACAAGTTTCCCCAAAGCTTCTTTTTTCTCTCTTAATTTATCACCAAACTGACGCACGATTTCTCCACGTTGGGGTGCTGGCATTGTTCTCCAAGTTTTGAATGCTTTAGTTGCGGCATCCATAACTTTTTCATAATCCTCCTTACTCGTTGTTTTTACTTTTCCAATCAATTGACCATCTACTGGCGAATAACTTTCTAAAATCTGTCCGTTGGCAAAATTATTCGACCCTGTCGAGGTGCCTTCATTTATGTCTTTTACTCCTAATTGCTGAAGTGCTTTTTTTATTCCGAAATCGGTAGCAACTGCTTCCATATTTGATTTGTTTTTAAAATTTAAGATTACTTTCTGCGAAGATAACAATTTATTGGGCGTTTATAAAGGATATGGCAATGCTTTTGACTTCTAATAAACTACTTCGGGGCAGAGGTCACGAGTTATTAAATTCCAAAAAGGTTAAATTCCATATTCCAAAAAAACTACATCACCCTGCACTGAAAGTACAGGGATTTTTGAAACGGGACTGAAAGTCTCACGTAAACATATTGCCACGAATGCACGAATATTATTTATTCGTGTATTCATGGTAAAAACCAACAGAATTTAATTTTATCGCAATACTGAAAGTTTTGCAATTAAATTGCAGGGTTTTAAACCTTGAACTGAGACCAGTAAATAAATATTCTACGAAACCATATAATTTCAGCGTTTCAATGTGAAATGTCCTTTGTGTTCCTTTTCGATATTACTATTTATTTCTCTATATCTAATAACGAACCAATAATCGTTTGTGGGTAATAGTTCTCCATTGAAAGTTCCATTCCATCCAGCATTATTCAAATCGAACTCTTTTAGCAGTTTCCCATAACGATCAAAAACATAGATATTGGCATACTCTAAACAGAATGCTCCTTTCAAGCTCCATGTTTCGTTTATGCCATCGCCATTGGGTGTGAAGAATTTAGGGGCTCCTATTAAGCAAACATCAATACTCGTGAAGCCACATCCATTCTTGTCTCTTCCTATGACACTATGATTTCCTGCCGAAACATTCGTGAAGATGGGACTGTCCTGCCATGGACCATTATCTAAACTATATTCATAAAACCCCACTCCACTTGAGGCCACTTCAATTTCTCCGTTCCCAGCAAATGGATTTGATGTGAGAATAAGCTCCAATGTCGGTGGACCGCTTTCAACAACCGTAGTTGAATCTTGGTTCTGACATCCAGTGATGAGGTCAGTTACGAGGACTGAATAAATTCCACCTTCCAAAGGAATATAGGAGGAATCTGTACTCACAATGTCGCCAGAAGCATTTGTCCATTCAAAAGAGTAATCGGTTTCAGATAATTTAGTGGATAGTATTGAAGATTGAAATGCTTCAGTTCCGTTTGTATTGGTACAAATCGCATAAACCTCATCTAAATCAATTAAAGGATTTGGATTGACAACGATGGTTAGTGTTGAAAGAATCGGACACTCACCTGTAGTCGGAGTAAACGTATAAGTTGTCGTTGCCGTGTTGTCTAATGCAGGCGACCAAGTTCCTGATATATTGTTTGTGGATAGAGTTGGTAAAGGCGATAGGGTGTCCCCACTGCATATGGCTGGAACTGGGTCAAATGTGGGTGTCACTGATTGATTGACCACAATTGTCAAGGTTTGCGACGTAGCACACTGTCCAGGAGTTGGTGAAAATGTATAGATTGTGGTTGATGTGTTATTTAGTGCTGGCGACCAAGTACCCGCAACAGCATTGAGAGATGTTGTAGGCAATGGAGTTAGGGTTTCACCACTACAAATAGGAGCAACCGAATTGAAATTAGGAGTCACGACTGGATTAACAACTATTGTCAATGTTTGAGTCGTAGCACACTGTCCAGCATTTGGTGTAAACGTATAGGTGGTCGTTGTGGTATTATTCAATACTGGCGACCAAGTTCCTGATATATTATTAGTTGATGTCGTTGGCAAAGCCATAATTGTATCGCCATTACAAATGGCAGGTACAGCATTAAACGTTGGTGTCGTCAGTTGATTCACAACTATGGTTAAGGTTTGAGTCGTTGCACATTGCCCTACGCTTGGAGTAAATGTGTAGGTAGTTGTAGCAGCATTATCAATCACAGGGGACCAAGTTCCTGTTATGTTGTTTATGGAAGTAGTTGGCAACGCTGAAATAGAACCACCACTACAAACCGGTGGAACCGCATTGAAGGTAGGTGTTACAGTTTGATTCACTACAACAGTTAGGGTTGTGGTGGTTGCACATTCACCGTTGCTTGGCGTAAAATTATAGGTGGTGGTCATAGTGTTATTTGGTGCTGGTGACCAAGTACCACTAATGTTGTTCGTGGATGTTGTTGGCAAATTAAGGGTGTCTCCATTGCAAATGGGTCCAATAACATTGAAACTTGGAGTCAAAGGCTGATTCACAACGACTGTTAAGGTTTGAGTTGTTGCGCATTGTCCCGCTGCTGGAGTGAACGTGTATGTGGTAGTTGACGTATTATTCAAAGCTGGAGACCAATTACCAGATATGCCATTAGTGGAAGTTGGAGGAAGAGCAAAAGTGTCTCCATTGCATATAGGTGGTAACGCATCAAAGAAAGGCATTTGCAACTCATTGATTTTAATTTCGAAAATTTCAGATAATGAATTACATGATGGATTCTGCAGATTACTAGCAGTTTCCGCAAATTTAACCCGATAATAGAATGCTCCAGATGGTTCAGGAGCTGGCGCAATGTAAGTGTTATTTGTTGCGCCAGGGATGTCGTTCCAAACAGCATTGTCCGTACTTACTTGCCATTGATACGCATGGGTAGAAAACACTGAAAAATCTGGTGTAGCTCCTAAGGGCACACTTTTAATCATATCGTCCTCGCAGGCTTCAAATCGGTTTTCACCACTATTGTTTTCGAGTTCAACTTTATCGCCGCAAGACTTAAATACTATATCATCTATCGCCAAATCATTTCCACATCCACCCACACCATTATTGAGCATTTTGAGAATAATAGACGTCTGTCCTGAAAGACTCTGAAAAATCAATCCGTATTGTTGCCAACTGGGAGTAGAAGACCCAAAAATATCATTTGTATCCCCAGATGCCAAAAGATTTGTATCACTATCATCCCAAATTTCAAATTTCACATTTATGGGTTTACCTGATCCGTCACATCCCGAACTTGGTAAAATATTAATCAACCAAGCTGAAAACTCATACGTTGTACTTTCACAGAGACCTGTGATTGCCGTCTTATAAAATTCGCCTGAAGTGAAGTTTGCATTTACGATTAGACATTTACCATTTATATCATCAGGGGTGTGATCGCTAGGTAATCTCCATCCATAAGACATTGTGCTACTGCCTATTGTATATTGTCCGTCTTGAGGTCCAGAATTATTTACAAAGTTATAGGTTGTGGTCCCTGCTGGTAAAGCTGGGCCATAAGTTGTACCACTTCCAAAGTTTTCAAAAAATATAGGATCACCAGAATTGCCTGTACAAAAACCTAGTTGGGCATAAACGGAAGGGATGTTTAAGCCAACAGTAAACAGAAAAGTAAGAATCGTTTTCAATAGTAATTTCACCTTTTAAAAATACGTAAACTTGAATTAAATACAGGGTCGATATGGCATATTAGTGAAACATTAACAGAAAACACCCACCTAAAATGGATACCTTAGATTTATATTGAAAATCTGCGTCCAAGTGAAGGCTTCCGAGATTTTAAATCATCAAAAAACACCGCCCAATCGCCTTTCCGAACCGTACTTGGAAATTCTATCAAGAATGGAATAAAACGATTTTTTGTACATTGGATAGTCTCTCCAGGAACGCATACAACAATTATTATACCATTATTTGAACATTTCATATTACCGCTGGCACGAATTAATTATCTTATCTCTCCCATTGTGATGAGGACGGACAAGCAATTTAATTTTGAAAATTTCATGTAAAACTATTTCAAATGTATTTAGCATTGAAGCAAATCTTGAATCGAGATTTCGTGATAGAAGTGTTAAGGGTTTAAAGTTCAAAAAATTCCAAGTTTTGGGTTTCAAATTCATTTTCATCTTGAACTTCAACTTCTTAAAGTTGTATTGAACTAATTCCATTTCCTATGTAAAAATCACTATTTTTGTTATTTTAACTCTTCAAACACCAACTATGTACGATATCATCAAAGTATTACATTCCTATTGGGCCTATTTAGTACTATTGATTTTAGTACTTGCCACGTTCAACGCGCTTATTAAATTTTTTGGAAACAAGG
>JBBSLN010000012.1:0-15016 GCA_038255205.1 Flavobacteriales bacterium | reverse complement strand
CGTTTTAAACGATCTTTCTCTTCTTTCGATTCAATCTTTTGAGAAATTGAAATTCGGTCCGAAAAGGGGACTAAAACAATGTACCTTCCAGCAATTGACAGCTCCGAACTTAATCGTGGTCCTTTTGTGGAAATAGGTTCTTTTACAATCTGAACTAAAATGGATTGATTGGCCTTTAACGCATTGGTTACTGTGCCATTTTTATCAATGTCCTTCTCGAACTGAAAGTTTTTTAATAGGAAATCGGTAGGTTTCCCTGTGCTTACACGTTTAATGAATTTCAAAAGGGAAGGAACTTGCGGTCCTAAATCATGGTAATGCAAAAATGCATCTTTCTCATAACCTACATTCACAAATGCAGCGTTAAGACCCGGAACGACCTTGCGTATTTTGGCGATAAACACATCACCAACTGCAAAGTTGTTATCCTCTTCCTCTTTGTGTAATTCAATAAGTTTTCCATCTCTTAATAAGGCGAAATCAACAACATCGGAACTCGAACGAATAATCAATTCTTTATCCATAATGTTAATTTACTCTACTCCGACTATCAATCGAAACAGATGGTTAATACTTTTTTTTGACACAGGATTTTTTAAAATCCGGTAAATTCAATGGCTCGCAAAGGTAAATGCAAGACAATTAATGAATTTGATATCAAAGAACGTTGTTGTGAAAAAATCGAAAAAGTAGTTTTTCAACTACTTTTTCTAATTTATTTCTTTTTGTGACGATTAGCGCGTCTACGTTTTTTACGCTTATGCGTCGCTACCTTGTGTCTTTTTCTCTTTTTACCACTTGGCATAGATCAAGTTTTTTTTAAATTAATGTTTCGTTTAATGCTTATTGTACGTCAACATTGGTTTTTACACCTTCTACAAATACTTTTGCAGGTTTAAATGCTGGAATGTTGTGAGCAGGAATTTTGATAGTTGTGTTTTTTGAAATATTTCTACCAGTTTTTTCAGCTCTTGTTTTGATGATGAAACTTCCAAAACCTCTTAGGTAAACATTATCACCACCTTCTAAAGACGTTTTTACTTCTTCCATAAATGTTTCAACTGTCGCTTGAACATCTCCTTTTTCAATTCCGAGTTTGTCTGAAATTTTTGCTACTAAATCAGCTTTTGTCATTGTTATTTTTTTTAGGGTTACTATTAATTATTAGGGATGCAAATATATGAATTTTAATTTCAATATTTCACGCCTAATTAATTAAAATTTAACCTACTAAACATTTATTTTTACCGAAAATTACATTTTGAAATGAATTTTAGCAAAACTTTAACTAATTGGTATTCAATAAATAAGCGAGATTTTCCGTGGCGAAATACAAAAGAACCTTATTTCGTCTGGCTATCAGAAATAATCTTGCAACAAACCCAAACTAAACAAGGGTTACCATATTATGTAGATTTCGTGAATAAATTCCATACGATTTTTCACCTAGCAGACGCCAAAGAAAGTGAGATTTTAAAACTTTGGCAAGGGTTGGGATATTATTCGCGTGCTCGAAATCTGCATTTTACAGCCAAATATATTGTTGAAACATTCGACGGAATTTTTCCAAATAACTATAAGGATTTAATAAAGCTGAAAGGTGTAGGTGATTACACGGCTAGTGCCGTTGCTTCGATTTGTTTTGATGAACCTACAGCTGTAGTGGATGGAAACGTTTACAGAGTCTTGTCACGTTATTTTGGAATAACCACACCTATTAATTCCACTGAAGGTATAAAAGAATTCAAATCATTGGCCACCTCATTGATTGACCATCAAAAACCCGGTGACTATAACCAAGCCATTATGGAGTTTGGTGCCACGCAATGCAAGCCACAAAGCCCAGATTGTGGAGTTTGCCCTTTGAATGATAGTTGTGTGGCATTGCAAAAAGGATTGGTCAATACATTACCCCTTAAGCTGAAAAAAACAAAAGTAAGTAACAAATACTTCAATTTTTTGGTATTTATATCTACGGACAAACGAACGCAATTTGAAAAACGTACTAAAAAAGGGATATGGCAGAATCTATATCAATTCCCGCTTATTGAAACCAAAAGACCTTTGGAACAGAACCAATTCAAGACACATCCATTGGTAGTGGATTATTTAAAAGATTTGCCTTATGAATATAGTCTTTATAATGAAATTGATATTGTTCATAAATTGTCCCATCAACATTTATACACGAAATTCTGGATTATAGAGGTAGACGAGCTTCCTCAAAATGGAATTGAGATTTCGGAATTGAAGACCTTTCCAACACCAGTTTTGATGAGCAATTTCATAGAGGAATTTATTTTTCCTATTTAGAAGTTGTACTCAAAAGTTTTCCCGCAGATCTCGCAGATTTTCGCAGAAGTATAGACTTAGTGATTTGGCATTTGATTTATCCAAACAGTAATCTGCGTAAATCCGCGAATTCAGCGGGAGAAAAATGGCAATTCGCCAAACCAAAGCCGGCTATTATTAATTCCTGTTTTTTTATTACCTTTAATAAGTCATTACAAAAGGCTATTTTTGCAAATCAATCTATTGAATATGTCTGGAACCTTAAATAAAGTGATGCTCATAGGGCATCTTGGCGATGAAGTGAAACTGCATTATTTTGAAGGTGGTGATTGTGTCGGACGTTTTCCTCTTGCAACAAATGAAACTTACACAAGTAAAAAAACCAATGAGCGTGTGACCAATACAGATTGGCACAACATCGTAGTTCGTAATAAAGGTGCTGAATTATGTGAAAAGTATTTAAGCAAAGGTGATATGGTTTATGTTGAAGGACGTATCAAGACGCGTAAATGGACTGATGATAAAGGGATTGAACGCTTTTCGACCGAAATACAGTGTACAGATTTTACTTTTTTGACCACCAAAAAGGACAAGCAGGGTCAGCCATCAGCAAGTGATTCTTCTTCAAATTCTAGTCAGACTGATGCTGTAGAGGAGAAAGAGGATGACCTTCCATTTTAATTTAGTTTAACTAATTACATGTCTATTGGACCCAGAGCTCACGAGTTTAGTCATTTTATTTTCTTCAGATAATGTTTCCCTTATTCTAGGCATTATTCTACTCTTTGTACTTCTACTATGCTCAGGTCTTATTTCAGGTGCAGAAGTAGCACTTTTTTCGCTTACACGTTCTGATCTCGATACTGGACGGGAAGGAGGATCAAAAAAATTCGAAATTATCTCAAAATTGATGGAGCGTCCAAAGAAATTATTGGCGACCATACTCGTTGCGAACAATTTTATAAATATAGGTATCGTTATCTTATTTGCCTATTTGGGTGAATTTATTTTTTATTCCATAGATATCACCTGGGTTCGGTTTTCGTTGGAAGTCGTTCTGGTGACCTTTCTTATTTTGCTTTTTGGAGAAATCATTCCAAAGGTGTACGCTAATAGAAACCGTATCAAGTTTTCAGGCTTTATGGCCTATCCCATAAAAGTACTGGATGTGTTAATTTCTCCCATTAGTTTACCGATGCGCCATCTTACTATTACAATTCACAATCGACTCGGAAAGCAAAAGTCGAATATCAGTGTTGACCAACTTTCGCAAGCTTTGGAACTGACAAGGGAAAGTGACACCACACACGAAGAGCAAAAAATTCTTCAGGGCATCGTATCCTTCGGAAATACGGATACCAAACAGGTTATGAAACCGCGTATTGATATTTTCGCTTTACATATGGACGAGAAATATAGCGATATCATGCCTCAAATTGTCAGCAATGGCTATTCACGTATTCCCGTTTATCAAGACAGTATTGATACGGTTATCGGTATTTTATACGTTAAAGACTTGTTGCCGTACATTGACCGTAAGCAATTCGATTGGACCACTTTACTTCGAGAACCATTTTTTGTGCCCGAAAACAAAAAGCTGGATGATTTGATGGTAGAGTTTCAGACCAAGAAAGTCCATCTTGCCGTGGTTGTTGACGAATATGGTGGCACTTCTGGCGTTGTTTCGCTAGAAGATGTTATTGAAGAAATAGTAGGCGATATTAGCGATGAATTTGATGATGATGATTTGATCTACACAAAGATTGATGAAAATAATTATTCTTTTGAAGGTAAAACTCCGTTAAAGGATTTTTATAAAATTGTGAAACTTGATGAAGAAAGTGATTTTGAAAACAGCAAAGGAGAGGCCGAAACACTCGCTGGATTTGTTTTGGAAATTTCTGGAATCTTTCCTAGGCGTGGCAGTAAAATAAATTTCAAAAATTACGTTTTCACGATAGAAGCACTGGACAGAAAACGCATCAAACAATTGAAGTTTACTGTGTTGAAATGAGGTTAGAAGTTAGAAAAAATATCAATTTCAGATTTAACGATTTAATTTTAGGATGAAAAAATCAACATATATTCTATTTCCACTTATGGCGAGTTTATTTTTAGCTTGTGGAGATGATCCCATTCCTAAACCAAGGGCTTATTTGCGATTGGAATATCCAAAACCTGATTATAAAGATGTAGATGTATCACCACTTCCATTTACATTTGAAAAAAATACGCTTGCAGAGCGTATCAAAAGCATTAAGGCTGATACTAAAAACAATATTTATGGGGTTGATATTGATTACCCTTCAATAAAAGGAACTATTTATTTAACCTATAAACCGGTGTCTTCAAAAGAACAGTTAATGAATTATATTAGAGACGCACAAAACCTCACTCAAAAACACGTTATCAAAGCAGATGAGATTGCGGAGCAGCCCTATTTGAACAAAGATCATAAAGTATTTGGGATGTTTTATGAAGTGGGTGGCAATGCAGCATCACAATCACAGTTTTATGTAACTGACAGTACAAAGCATTTCCTAAACGGCTCGCTTTACTTTTATGCAAAGCCTAATTATGATTCCATTTATCCTGCAGCTGTATATCTTAAGAATGATATTCAGCATATAATGGAATCTTTGAGGTGGAAGGATTGAAAAGGTTCATGGCTTCAAGTTTCAAGTTTTTAGATTTTAATAAATTGTAATTTCTTTTCTTTAATAGGCCAAGCTAATCATAATAAAAAAGACTGCCATTTCTGACAGTCTTTTAAACTTTTATTACATGTTGATACTAGAAACTATATCTCAAACCAACTTGCATTTGCCATCTTGAGGAAGACA
Organism: Flavobacteriales bacterium; assembly: GCA_038255205.1. Lineage (GTDB taxonomy): Bacteria > Bacteroidota > Bacteroidia > Flavobacteriales > Flavobacteriaceae > JBPOFM01. The sequence goes on along the minus strand of JBBSLN010000012.1, from coordinate 9,881 downwards.
AACCACCATCATCAATGATATTTTTAGTCTCCGCCACATCTGGATTATAAGTAAATGTTGGTGTTGTTCCATCAGCTTCGAAACCTCGGAACCTCAATAACTGAACTTGGTTAAATGCGGTAAAGGTTCTAACACCCCATTCTTCATTCAACAAATTGGTAAAGTTGAAGATGTCAGCCGTAAATTCTAATCTATGGATTTTTTGCCCAATCTTAAAACCGAACTCTTGGGCGAATTTCAAATCTACAATATGTGTCCAATCGGATCGGTCTGCGTTTCTTTCAGCAAACTGACCCCTTCTAGAACTCAAGTAGTCATCACCTTCAATATACGCATTTAGCGCTTCATATTGTTGGGCAGCAGTAAAATCACCATCATCAATAAGGTGAGCCTCTCCTTGATTAGCAGGCACATAAATTAAGCCTGAACTAGAGCCAGTATCATCCAGCAAAGCTCCACGATCATTATAAACATAGCTAAAAGGAGAGCCTTCAGCACCTTCATAAAATATACCAATTCTCGTCTTAATAGTTTGAGACCATTTAAACTCAAAAGTTGAATTTGCCAAAATACGGTGTCCCGGGGAAAAATCAGAGGTTGAAAGCGTTGGACGGTTAGATCCATTAACTGTTTCTAGGTTTCTCCATTGTGAACTATTTTGTGAACTAGTACCATCAAAGAGACCATCAGAATCACCATAAGAATAGGTGAAAGCACTTCTAATATCCAATTTATCTGAAACATAATTTTTAGAAAGTGTCGTGCTAACATTATAAGAACTTCCATCGCCTGTATTGGACCCCAAGAGCACATTATCATAAGTATCATCAATCAGTACCTCTCCATAATTAGGTCTAGAACCAGCCCCAGTTGTTCTAAACTGTGGTCCTTCAAGATTAATGTTTTCGTATTTAACCGCAGTGATATTATCATTCCAGATAAAATCAGCAGACAATACAAATCCTGACCCTAATTTTTGATCAAACGCAATGTTGGTTTTAAATACTTGAGGCAGTTTGAAATCCTTTGCAAACAAATCTACTTGACCACCAACAAAACCACTTCCAGGTTCGGGATCAGCGAATTGCGTATTTGGATTTGGATTGAATGTTGGAGAATTGTTACGTGTCAATTGAACAAATCCAGTAGTAACACCATTATTATTATAAGTACCGCCTGGCCAAACCAATGGAAGTCTTGAGGTGAAAATACCGAAACCACCGCGTATCTGTGTTTGGCTCTTGTTGTTGACATCCCAGTTGAATCCTACTCTCGGAGCGATGTGTGCACTAGCATCAATGCCTTGACCCACTCGGGCTCCTTGTAAATCGTAACCGCCAGCCTCAAGTAATGGGATGGTTCTATTATTAAAATCTTCATTAACAAGACCATCTTCCCAGTAAGGGATATCTACTCTTACGCCAGCCGTTAACTTAAAGCTATCCGAAATGTTTACTTCATCCTGAACATAAAGACCTAGTTGGAACAAACTGAATTCTGCCGCCCCTTGTGAATCATCTCCGTTACCTCCCAAAAGAGAATAGCCATAACGATATCTATTTGGTAATTTATTATCTAAGAAGTCATCTAAACTGCTAAACCTATAGTCTCCAAAATTCTGTCTAAAGAAGATGTTTTTAGAGCTTGAGTATTCGTTATTGGTACCAATTGTAATGGTGTGTTTTCCAGAATAGATTTCGAAATTATCCGTAAGAGTTAACACGCTTTGTTCCAATAGGTTTGCTGTAGAAAACGGCTCCGAACCAAAAAAGATATCACCATCTCCATCCTGAATTTGAACTGATGGGAAGGGACTTCCATTTGGGTCTCTATTATCGTTCACAGTGGTATAACCAATGACCAAATTATTGGAAAATTTATTCCCAAAAGTTGAGCTTAACTCTAAAGCGGTAGAATTTGTAATAGATTCAAAATTGACGGCTCTATTTAAAAAGTTAATGTTCCCATTATTTGAACTTGCCGCATCCAGTTGAATAGCTTTTACGTAACTGTGTTTAAGGGACAATTTATTATTGCTGTTAATGTTCCAGTCAATTTTAGCAATTAACTTATCGCTTTCTAAGGACGATGTGTTATTAGAATAATCTCCTGGATTGTAACCAAAGTCATTTGATAAATAATTAGAAAGCTCCGTTAAATCTGCTGCCGAAGAATTACCAATATAATTTTCAATACTAAACGGTTGTGGCGTTTCGTTATTTTGTCTTTCATAATTTACGAAGAAGAATAATTTGTCCTCGATAATTGGTCCAGCTAATCTAGCGCCATAAGTTAAAGCTGTAAAATCATTTAATTTTTCACGCGCACCGTCATCTCCTACAAGACCTAAAGGCGTTTTTCCTGCCAAGCTTTGGTCTCTGTAAAGTGAATAAGCAGAACCCTCAAATGAGTTGGTTCCAGATTTTGTGATGGCATTGATACTACCTCCAGCGAACCCTGATTGTTTAACATCAAAAGGAGCCACATTGATTTGAAATGATTCAATCGCATCCAACGAAATAGGACTCACTCCTGTTTGCCCTCCGTTTGTGCCACTGCCGGCCAAACCGAAAACATCATTATTTACAGCACCATCAATATAGATAGCATTATAACGATTGTTTTGACCTGCTATTGAAATCACGTCATCCCCAGTAACTTTTGCCTGTGGCGTCAATCTTACAAAATCAGCTATGTTTCTCCCAAGTGTTGGCAATGTGTTGATTTGACTTTGTGAGACACGTGTTTCCGCCCCTGTCTTACCAGCATCAAAAATGTTTCCACCTTGAGCCGTAATAATGACCTCATCCAATGCACTCGCATTTTCAGCCAACTCCACAGTAATCTGTTTAGAATCCCCTAGTTGCAAATTGACGTTTTCATCTACATAATCTCGAAAACCTACATAGGTAACCGTTATTTTGTACGGGCCACCAACTCTCATGTTCGAGATTCTGTAATAACCGTCAAAATCTGCTGATACCCCATAGACTGTGCCCGATGGTGTGTGGACTGCAACTACGTTTGCACCAGGTAAAGGCTCCTTATTGGCATCAGTGATTTTACCATTAATGGAGGCCGTAGTAACACCTTGTCCAAACGATACTGCAGTAAATAACATGACCGCAATAATCATTAAAAATTGATTAATTTTTTTCATTTTCAATTTAAGTTTTAAAAGTTTTTGCAAAATTACATCATTAAGAATAATAATTATTAACTTAATGTTAAGAAATTCTAACGAAAGCAATTTACGGGTTTTGCCAACTGATTTAACGATGTGATTTTTTAGCTATTAAAAAGTTTTTAACAAAGGTTATGTTAAAGTTTTGTAGAAAGTCATTAAATTTTGAGTAGAAGCATCATGTTCTGTAATCTCATTTTTTTTATCAAATTCTTGCAAAATAGTGTTTGCAAGTTGTTTTCCAAGCTCAACGCCGAATTGATCGTAACTAAAGATGTTCCAAATAACCCCTTCAACGAAGATTTTGTGTTCGAAAAGCGCAATCAACTTGCCCAGACTTTCAGGTGTCAATTGATTAATAATTATGGATGTAGTTGGTTTATTACCTTCAAATTTTTTAAAAGGCAATAATCGCTGGATTTCTTCTTTTGAAAGATTTTGTTTCTGTAGTTCTAGTAGGACATCTTCTTCCGATTTCCCATTGAGCAAGGCCTCTGTTTGAGCTATGAAATTAGACATCAATTTATCATGATGCTCTTTGTTGCCATATAAAGACCTGCCAAAACCTATAAACGTCGCAGGAATCAATGTTGTGCCTTGATGAATCAGTTGAAAAAAGGCATGCTGCGAATTGGTTCCAGGTTCGCCCCAAATAACACGTCCCGTTTGATAGTTCACTTTTTTACCGCTTCTATCGATGCTTTTGCCATTACTTTCCATGATGGCTTGCTGCAGATAGGTTGTAAATTGATTTAAATATTGTGAATAAGGGATGACCGCTTCGCTTTCTTCATCAAAGAAATTAGTGTACCAAACGCTTAACAAAGCTAAAATTACCGGAATATTCCGATCAAACTCTTCATTTCTGAAATGCTCATCCATCTTATGAGCTCCCAAAAGCAATTCCTCAAAATGCGCATAACCTATGGAAAGGCTAATAGATAGTCCTACAGCACTCCAAAGTGAAAAGCGTCCTCCGACCCAATCCCACATTGTAAAGATATTGTTTTCAGCAATGCCGAATTCCTGAACCTTTAGGACATTGGTGGAAACTGCCACAAAATGTTTTGAAACATCGTCTTGGCTTCCATGCTTCAGGAACCATTCTCTAATAGTTGTGGCATTTGACAAGGTTTCTTGAGTAGTGAATGTTTTTGAAACAATGACAAATAAAGTCGTTTCAGGATTCAACTTTTTCAAAACTTCATTCACATGGTCGCCATCCACATTGCTCACAAAATGAGTATTCAGATGGTTTTTATAATATTGAAGCGCCTCCACTACCATTGCAGGTCCTAAATCGGAACCTCCAATACCAATGTTTACAATATCTGTGAATTCTTTATTCGTAAAACCTTTTCTGTCGCCACTTACTACACTATCGGTAAACTCTTTCATTTGTTTTTTTACCTGAAGAATATCTGGCATGACGTTCTCACCATTCACATAAAAATCAACATATTTTGTGTCTCTTAAGGCTACGTGGGCGACGGCTCTGTTTTCAGTTTCATTGATGGCATCACCCGAAAAATATTTTGAAATGGCGTCTTTTAAGTCCACTTCATTCGCCAATTGCAAGAGCAAATTTTTGGTCTCTGGCGTTATTCGGTTTTTAGAATAATCGACGTAAAAATCATCCCATTTAATGGTCATTTGATTCGCTCTTTCTTTATCTTGAGCAAACCATTTGGTCATGTGAACATCCTTAATGGTCTCAAAATTTGATTGAAGTGATTTCCAAGCTTCAGTAGTGGTTGGGTTGATTGATTTTAATGCCATTTAATCGGTTTGACTGATGAGGTTTTTTTCTGAAGAAAAAGCATTTTTCTTTCCTTCCTTGTATGGGATATTGTCCAATTGTACTTTTAAAGGCTCTATGAATTGTTGATATTTCTCTTTTAAGGCATCTGGGATTGTTTCAGCAGTTGGTAATTTTTCTTTTAGTGGATCTACTTGTTCACCATTTTTCCAAAATCGATAACACACGTGTGGTCCGCCAGTATTTCCAGTCATTCCTACATATCCTATAACATCTCCCTGTTTAACATACTGTCCTTTCTTAACCGCTTGTTTGCTCATGTGCAGGTATTGCGTGCTGTACGTATCATTATGTTTGATTTTTACATACTTTCCGTTTCCTCCTTTTTGCGTTGATTCAATGACGGTTCCATTTGCTGTTGCTAAAATCGGAGTTCCTATTCCAGCAGCAAAATCAGTTCCTTTATGAGGCCGTAAGGCATATCCATAATAGGCTATTCTACGGTTGAGGTTATAACGTGAAGAAATACGACTAAATTGAACTGGAGCTTTTAAAAAGGCACGTTTCAAACTTTTGGATTTGTCATCAAAATAAGTCTTGTCTTTCTGAAGGCTATCCGTTTTAAATCCAAATGCATAAAAATCTTCTCCTTTGTGCTGAAAATAAGCCGCTTCGATACTTTCCAATCCTACAGACATATCACCTTCGATAAAACGCTCTTTATAAATAATTTTGAATTTATCGCCTTTTTGAACTTTAAAGAAATTGATTGTCCAAGCATAAATATCTGCCATGTCGTTGATCAATTCATATGGCAAACCTTGCCCTTCCATGGTAACGGATAGATTATCCATAATCGTTCCCGATGCCTCTTTGGTCAAGACAGTAACCGGCTTACTTTCTTTATAAGTTACAATAGAATCAGCAAATTTGATGACTACATAATCGATACTATTAGGCTGATATATAAAACATTCGGGTGTTTGTAAAGAATCTTTAGAACACAACAATGTGTAAGGTTTCCCTATTTGAAGTTTACGAATATCGTAAGCATCCTTGGCACTCTCCGCGATGTTGTGCACTTGGCTGGAACCTATATTGTTGCGCTGTAAAATGGCACCGAAGCTATCCCCATTTTTAATGGTATCGCGTTTTACGAAGTAATCGTTCAGGTTGAATCCGAATTCTATAATTTCTGGTTCAACAAAAGCTTGCAAGTCATCTTCAATGACCACTGGTTTGTCTTCCTTGCAAGAAAAAAAGCTGATAGAAATCAAAAGTGCTATTAATAATTTTCTTTGCATCATGTAACTGTTTAATTAGGTTGTTAAATATTTGTTCCCCAATTCTCCAACTCTTCTTGAGTCCAAAGTTCCGGGAAAAAAATACGGCGTTGATATTTGGGGTGCATATATTTTTTCCATTCGCTTCCTCCTGTCGCTTCTACTTTTTTGCTTCCACTTTCGATATAATGCTTCGCAGCATTGTAATGTGCCATGACCCAAGTGATGTTGACTGTATAATCATAGTGTCGCATTGCTTTGACTAGATCTTCATCTTTTTGGTCTTCTTTTGGCAATTCCTTAAAACGTGTCCACAGATTTTTCGTATTGTACTTTTCCATAAATCGGAGAAACTCGTCCTTATATCGATTTTCAAAATTAATCAAAAGTGTGGATTTATTGCCACTTTCGTAATCTTTTCCTGCTGCTTGCCAATATAAATGTTCAAAAGCATGCAAATACGGCGTGTCTCTATCTATTTTTACACGAAATCTATAATCAATTAAATTAATCAATTCCGTAGAAGCAAACTCAATCAATCGGTATTGGGCGCTTTGGAATCCACTTGCAGGGGTCAACGTAGTTCTAAACTTCATATATTGCTCAACCTCCATTCCTTCTCGCATAATATTAAACGAAGTGGTCAACATATCAAAATAGCGACTGATACGCATGATTTTATTTTCAAAAAACACTACATCCAATTCTTCTTTTTCTGCAACTTGTGAGATTTCCCAAAGAATCATCTTGAAAAGAAGTTCGTTGATTTGATGGTAAGCTATAAAGACCATTTCATCCGGTAAGGTCGTTCGCTGTATCTGAAGATTCAGCAAAGCATCTGTCTGGATATAGTCCCAATAGGTTATGGACTTACTGTAAAGTAAGCCTTCAAGGTGCGTTTCGGTATCTTGATTGATGGATTTATACTTCTGCTGAAGTTCTTGAATTATGGGATCAAAATTGGGTTGGTCAGACATAGTTTTTAATCAAATTGTATTTGAAATGAATGCTTTAATCCTCTGAAGGATTCAAGAGTGGCTTGCAAAGAACCGACAGCTAAATCGGCTTTTATTTTTAAAGGTATTTTATTTTCGTCAGCACTTACCCAAAGAGTCAAACTCTCTTCTTCCTTAAACACGCGACCGGCCATCACATAAGGTCTAAATCTCAAGGTTTTTACTTTTCCAAAATTGGTATCAATCGTTTCTTTCCCTAAAAATTTAAGCTTAAAGTTATAATTCTCGTCATCAAAAAACATGTTCAATGATACTACTTCGCCTTCTTTGATCGTATTAGTATCATAATTATTACGCAAATAATAAAACGCCGAAACCATGTCCTGCACATCCTTTTCGGTTGCAAACGTCTTTTCGGTTTTATGCTTATTATTTACGACAAGCGCCGTCTTATTGTACTGATTGAATTCGATTTCAATATCCTTCGTATGTCCGCCTTCGTCTATTTGTCTAATTGATTTATAAGGCAAGCCTGTGGTCTTATCGAAATAGCTTTCATAACGGTCCTTTACTTTGAAAAACCATTTGATGGCTCCAGTCGTCCAACCTTTACCAACCACATGATAGACTGGTTTGCCTTTATAGGTTGTTTCATTGACGGATAGTGTGGCATTTCCTGCTTTCAACCAGTTGCTATAGCTCATTTCAAATTTGAACCATTCACCGGACTGAAACGCTTCGTTCTTTTGGGAGAAGGACATTTGGAAGCTAAAAATCGCGACACATATAAGTAGGGTCTTTTTCATAATTTGATGTCATTGTAAATGTAACTTATCGAAACTACATTTTGTTATTCGGAAGAAGATTTACAATTACTGTTCCAAAAATATAAAAAAACTTGAAACCACCTATGTTTAAGGCATTTGATTGGTGTTAAATAAATGTTTAAATTTTTGGAAATGTTGCAAGAATGCTCCAGGCTCGAACCAAGAACCAAGAACCAGGAAACTAGACAAAAGACTTAAGACCTAAGACTCGAAACTAGAGACGTGAAACTCGAAACTAACTTATAAAGTACCTCTTTTTTCCTGTTCTCTTTCAATCGATTCAAAAAGCGCTTTAAAGTTTCCGGCTCCAAAACCTCTCGCTCCCATTCGTTGGATGATTTCAAAAAACAAGGTTGGTCTGTCTTCTACTGGTTTGGTGAAGATTTGCAACAAATAGCCTTCTTCATCAGCATCTATCATAATTCCGAGACCTTTAAGAGTTTCAATATCTTCTCTTAATTCATGATTGTGATCATGCAGACGTTTTGGAACCGCTCTATAATATTCTTCTGGTGGTGTAGACAGAAATTCGACACCTCTAGACTTTAGTTTTGCGACCGTAGTAATAATATCATCTGTTGCCACAGCGATATGTTGTACGCCTGAACCTTCATAAAAATCTAAATATTCTTCAATTTGAGAACGTTTTGCCGCTTTTGCAGGTTCATTTATAGGGAATTTGATACGACCGTTGCCATTGCTCATCACCTTACTCATCAGTGCTGAATATTCGGTATGGATTTGTTTGTCGTCGAATGATAAAAAGTTGACAAAACCCATCACATCTTCATACCATTTAACCCATTTGTTCATCTGTCCCCAACCGACATTGCCCACCATGTGGTCAATAAATTTGAGTCCAACAGGTTCTGGATTATAGTCTGATTTCCATTCCTCAAAGCCTGGCAAGAATTGGCCTTTATAATTTTTGCGTTCCACAAACATGTGCACCGTTTCGCCGTAGGTATAAATTCCAGCTCTGACGACTTCGCCAAATTCGTCCGTTTCAACCTTTGGCTCCATATATGGTTTTGCGCCACGTTTCGTGGTTTCTTCAAAAGATTTACGTGCATCATCGACCCAAAGGGCAACCACTTTAACACCATCTCCATGCTTTACGATATGGTCGTTGATTGATGATTTGCTGTTCAAAGGTGTTGTTAATACCAAACGAATTTTGTCTTGTTTGAGCACATAACTAACCTCATCTCGAGAGCCAGTTTCTAGACCTTTATAAGCAAAAGATTGAAAGCCAAACGCCGTTTTGTAAAAATGCGCGGCTTGTTTTGCGTTACCCACATAGAATTCTACGTAGTCCGTTCCTAACAATGGAAGGAAGTCTTGTGCGCCTTCAAATATTTTTTCGAGTCCGTATTCTACTGATTTCATAAAGAGAAGCCCCTCTTAATCTCCCCTAAGGGGAGAAACTCAAAACGAGCAAAATGTGAGTTATTTGTTATGATTTATTTCCGTGTTAAATGCCCTCCCTCTGGGAGGGTTGGGTAGGCTTTATACCCACGATTTAAAATAATCCTCGTCAGCTATTTTTAATGCATCTTCTGTAATTTTCAATGGCTTGAAGGTATCTACCATTACAGCCAACTCATTTGTTTTTACCTTACCGATACTGCGCTCTACCGCTCCCGGGTGTGGGCCATGTGGAATACCTGCGGGATGCAATGAAATATGCCCTGCATCCACATCGTTGCGACTCATAAAATCGCCATCGACATAATATAAAACTTCATCACTATCAATGTTGCTATGATTATAAGGTGCAGGAATACTTTTAGGATGATAATCGTACAATCGAGGCACGAAACTGCACACCACAAAGGCATCGGTTTCAAATGTCTGGTGCACTGGAGGCGG
>JBBSLN010000011.1:0-15700 GCA_038255205.1 Flavobacteriales bacterium | reverse complement strand
ATGATGAACGAGGCAAAGTTGTGAAAATAGCAGGCCCATCGACTCCTGTTTCTATTCTAGGTTTGGATGGTGCGCCTCAAGCTGGTGATAAGTTCACCGTGTTTGCAGATGAACGTGAAGCGAAACAAATTGCAGCCAAGCGCACGCAGTTGCAACGTGAACAATCCGTTAGAACACAACGCCATATTACGCTTGATGAAATCGGAAGACGTATCGCGTTAGGTGATTTCCAAGAATTGAACATTATCCTTAAAGGTGATGTGGACGGATCTGTGGAAGCATTAACGGATTCATTCCAGAAGTTATCAACCGAAGAAATTCAAGTTAACATTATACACAAAGGAGTTGGTGCCATTACAGAAAGTGATGTGTTATTGGCAACGGCCTCTGATGCAATCATCATCGGATTTAACGTTCGACCAATGGGTAATGCACGTCAAATTGCAGACAAGGAGGAAATCGATATCAGAATGTATTCAATTATCTACGATGCCATCAATGACTTAAAAGATGCCATGGAGGGAATGCTATCTCCAGAGTTGAAAGAAGAAATCACAGGTACTGCCGAAATACGTGAAATCTTTAAAGTCACTAAAATTGGTAGCATTGCAGGTTGTATGGTAACCAGTGGTAAAATATTCAGAAACTCTCAAATCCGTTTGATACGTGACGGTGTTGTGATTTACACTGGCGAATTAGCTTCACTTAAACGATTTAAGGACGATGTAAAAGACGTTTCTAAAGGATTCGACTGCGGTATGCAAATCAAAAACTATAACGACATTCAGGAGAATGATGTGATTGAGGCATTCCATGAAGTTGAAGTTAAAAAGAAATTGAAGTAACATCCAATTATTGTAAAATAGAAAAAGACCATCAAAATTTTGATGGTCTTTTTAGTTTTCTATAGTCTCAAATAATTTACAATTTGTTCTTTTCTTTCTTAAAGAATAAAATCAAAGCACTTGGATAGTTTTTCTTTACTTTCAAAAGCGCTCTATCAGCTTCCAATCGGCTCAAAAAATTTCCGACGTAGACTTTATAGTTTGGCGTTTCATATTCCATGATTGATGGCCAATCTCCGTATAGACCGATAACTTGACTCTTGGTGTTTTCTGCACCACTTCGATCGCCAGAATAAATGCGAATTTTATATAAATCGATGGTTCTAATATCTTTTTTAAATTCTAGGAGTTTGTCAATATTTTTATTCGCATCGATTGTCACCTGCCCTGTTTGGGAATGGCTTTCCAGAGAAAACAGTGTGAATATCAATAATATAAATATAGCTTTAAAAGGTGATTTTTTCATATTAAAATGTATTTGATGCAAATGTATATTTATTAAACTTATTAAGGGGCAAATTTATTATTTAGAATCTTTATAAATTATCAATTAACAGTTGGGTAACATTTCGCAAATCGACATTAAGTATTACTTTTGCGAGAGATTTTTATAACCGTATTTTTTTCCTTTTAATGAAAAAATCGTACCAAAGTTTGGAAGATAATTCAACTAACAATATGCAACAGGTGATACTCCGTAAATTAAGCTCGACAATTCTGCGTTTCGGGTTTATTATTTTACTCACGTTCTCAACTTCACTCAAAGCCCAAGATGGTGATCCTGGAAAAGGAAAATCGTTATTCAATGCCCAGTGTGCCGCGTGCCATAAACTAGATGTAAAAATGACTGGCCCAGCTTTACGGAATGTAGAGACGAGATTAGCAGAGACTGAAGGTTTAGGTAGGGAATGGTTAAATTCTTGGATTCGTAATAGTGCCGGTCTCATAAAGTCTGGTGATGCTTACGCGAATAAAATTTATAAAGAATACAATGGCACTGCCATGACGGCATTTCCGACCTTGTCAGATCAAGATATTAGTGATATTTTAGCCTATACTGCTGAAGAGCCAACAGTGGCGCCTCCGCCAGTAGCGACAACAGGAGGTGGAACAGCTTCAACTGGTGATGGAAGTTCAAGCAAACTCATTTTAGGAGCTCTTGCGCTTTTGTTTGGTTTACTGGCAGTAGCTTTAATTTTGGTAAGAAGAACTCTTAATCGTTTTGATGAAGCGAAACGAGGCGCTTTAGTAGTCGAAGAAGAAAAAACGATTCCAGTCTGGAAAGCCTTTGTCCAAAACCAATTTCTGGTGTTGGTCACAGTGATATTCCTATTGTTGGCGAGTGCGTATTTTGTATACGGTTATTTCATGCAAGTTGGTGTTGACCAAGGTTACGAGCCAGTGCAGCCCATACATTACTCGCACAGAATCCATGCTGGTGAAAATGGTATTGATTGTAAATACTGCCATTCATCGGCAAGGGTCAGTAAGCATTCAGGTATTCCTTCATTGAATATATGTATGAACTGCCATAAAGCGATTGGTGAAGTTGCTGCAGAAACTGCGACAGAAGATTATAGCAAAGAGTTTTACGATGCTGAAATCCAAAAATTATATACGGCTGTTGGTTGGGATCAAGCGGAACAAAAATATACCGGAAATACGCAACCAGTGAAATGGATTCGTATTCACAATTTACCAGATTTTGCTTATTTTAACCACTCGCAGCATGTTGCTGTTGGAGGTATTGAATGTCAAACATGTCACGGTCCTGTTCAGGAAATGGAAATTATGTATCAATATTCACCATTGACCATGGGATGGTGTATCAATTGCCACAGAGAAACGAATGTCAAAGTGGAAGACAATGCCTATTACACAAAAATTCACGAACAGTTATCAAAAAAATATGGTGTCGATAAACTGACTGTTGCGCAAATGGGCGGTTTGGAATGTGGTAAGTGTCACTATTAATTAATGGATTCAAACCACGATTTCAGTTTTACTGAAATTGTGAACAAATAACAATAAAGTATAATATTTTAGATTTACGGATTACGATTGACGAATAGTTTCGAAATCAGCTAATTAAAATTGTAAATCAAAAATCAAAAATCGTAAATATAAATTATGTCATCAAACAAGAAATACTGGAAAAGTGTTGAAGAGCTAAACGAGAATAGCTCTATTGTTGAGACGCTTAAACAGAACGAGTTTGTTACCGAAATTCCAACAGATGAATTTTTGGGTAACAGATCTGCTTTGGAAGCCTCTTCCACTACACGTCGTGATTTCTTAAAATATGTTGGTTTCAGTACTGCCGCAGCATCGCTTGCTGCCTGTGAAGGACCAGTCATTAAATCGATTCCTTATGTGGTGCAGCCAGAAAGCATTATTCCTGGAGTGGCTAATTATTATGCAACAACTATTGCCAATGGATTTGATTTTGCCAGTGTTTTAGTAAAAACCCGTGAAGGTCGCCCTATTAAAATAGAAAATAACGATATGGGTTCATCATATGCAAATGCACGTGTGAATGCTTCGGTATTGGGATTATACGATAGCACGAGAGTAAAATCTCCCATGAAAAGAGATAAAAATATCTCTTGGGAAACATTTGACACCGAAACCAATCAGAAATTAACCGATATTAAAAATGCTGGTAAGGAAATTGTTTTATTAACACAAACCTTTGCGAGTCCTTCGACCAGTAAGTTGATTTCTACATTTAAAGAAAAATATGGTAATGTTCGTCACGTAGTCTATGATGCTGTTTCAGAATCTGCTGCACTTGATGCTTACCAAGCAAAATATGGCGAACGAGCTTTGGCCAATTATGATTTCTCAAAAGCTTCAACGATTGTGTCTGTAGGTGCTGACTTTTTAGGAGATTGGCAAGGTGGCGGATTTGATTCTGGGTATGCACAAGGCAGAATTCCAAAGAATGGAAAAATGTCGCGTCACATTCAGATAGAGGCAAATATGTCTTTATCAGGCGCTAATGCAGATAAACGTATTCCAGCAACTCCATCGCAACAGAGAAAAGCTTTAGCTAAATTATATAGTTACATAACGGGACAATCAGCATCTGCAGAATTACCTGCATATATAGATGAAGCCGTTCAAAAGGCTGCTTCAGAATTGAAGAAAGCTGGTAGTAATGGTGTATTGGTCACTGGTATTAATGACGTGAATGCACAAACAATAGCATTAGAAATTAATGCTGCTTTAGGGAGCAAGGCATTAGATACTAAAAAGCCTATCATGACCAGACAGGGTAGCGATAAAGCTGTTATGGCTTTAGTTGCGGATATGAACGCTGGAAAAATCGGTGCTCTTATTATGAGCGGTGTTAATCCTTTGTACACACTACCGAATGCTTCAGAGTTTGCGGAAGGTCTGAAAAATACATCACTAGAATTATCCATCGCTTTCTCAATGAAGGCGGATGAAACAGCATCTGCTGTACAATATATAGCTGCAACGCCTCACTATTTAGAATCGTGGGGAGATGTAGAACTTAAAAAAGGACAATTTGCCTTAACGCAACCTACGATTCGTCCATTATTTGATACAAGACAATTTCAGACTGCTTTATTAAAGTGGACAGGAAGTGATATGACCTATCACGATTTTATTAAAGAAACTTGGACTGGTAGTGTATTGGGAGGTGGTTCATTCAACCAAGCATTGCACGATGGTGTATTTGCAAAAGGGGGCATTACTCTAGCGTCTGTTTTAGGCGAAGAAATGGCATCCAATACAACTACGGCAACAGCCAGTGGCGAAAATGAAACAAATTCAACAACCACTTCTGTCTCTGGAGGCGATGCGGCAAGAACATTAGCTTCTTCTTCATCTGAAGGATTGGAATTGACCCTATATACTAAAATAGGAATGGGAGATGGCAAACAAGCAAACAATCCATGGTTGCAAGAATTTCCAGACCCTATTACGAGAGTATCTTGGGACAATTATTTGACAGTTTCGAAAGCAGATGCCGATAAATACGAGATCAAAAACTGGCACGTTGCCAATGGTGCACTCAACAGTAGTTTGGTGGAATTATCTGTCAACGGTTCTAAAGTAATACTTCCTGTGATTATCCAACCAGGGCAAGCAGTTGGTTCTGTGGGAATGGCTTTTGGTTATGGTCGTGAAAAAGGCTTGAAAGAAGAAATGCAAACAGGTAAAAACGCTTACATTTTCTACAAGAATTTCAACACAGTCCAATCTAACGCTTCCATAAAAGTTGTACCTGGCGAACATGAGTTTGCTTGCGTACAATTGCAAAACACATTGATGGGTCGTGGTGATATCATTAGGGAAACAACACTTGAAATATTCAATACAAAAGACAAACACTATTGGAATGCAATTCCAACGGTGTCTTTAAATCATATTGAAACGCCTATAACCTCTCCTGAAGTAGACCTTTGGGATGAATTTGACCGTTCTATTGGTCATCATTTCAATTTATCAATTGATTTGAATGCCTGTACCGGATGCGGTGCTTGCGTCATTGCTTGTCACGCTGAAAACAACGTGCCTGTTGTAGGGAAGCAAGAAATCAGGAAAAGTAGAGATATGCACTGGCTGCGTATTGATAGATATTATTCATCAGAAGATTCATTTGAAGGTGATAATAAGAAAAAGAACGACACTACTGGATTGGCAATTATCGGGGCATTGGAAGAAATGGAAACTGCAGCGGCTAATCCGCAAGTAGCTTTCCAACCAGTCATGTGCCAACATTGTAACCATGCGCCTTGCGAGACTGTTTGTCCAGTGGCTGCGACCACGCACAGTCGTCAGGGACAAAATCATATGGCTTATAACCGTTGTGTGGGCACACGTTATTGTGGTAACAACTGCCCTTATAAGGTACGTCGTTTCAACTGGTTCCTTTACAACAAAAATGATGAATTTGATTACTATATGAACGATGATTTAGGTCGTATGGTACTGAATCCTGATGTAACGGTTCGTTCGCGAGGTGTGATGGAAAAATGTTCTATGTGTATTCAAAAAACACAGAAAACCATTCTCGATGCAAAACGTGATGGACGTGAAATTATGGATGGTGAATTCCAAACGGCTTGTTCTTCTGCCTGTGGCAATGGAGCGATTATATTTGGGGATATCAATGACAAGGAAAGTAAAGTTGCGAAACTTAAAGAAGATAAACGTATGTACCACTTATTGGCGAGTGTTGGGACAAAACCAAACGTTCAGTACCATACCAAAGTGAGAAATACAACTGAAGCTTAAATTAATTTAGAAACTATAAACGAATTATGGCGTCTCATTACGAAGCACCTATTAGAAGACCTTTAGTACTAGGCGAAAAATCCTATCACGATGTGAGTGTGGATATTGCTCGACCTGTTGAAGGTAAAGCCAATAAATCATGGTGGATAGTATTTTCTATTTCACTTGCTGCCTTTCTTTGGGGAGTTGGATGTATCATTTATACCATTTCTACAGGGATTGGTGTCTGGGGTCAGAACAAAACTGTAGGTTGGGCTTGGGATATTACAAATTTCGTTTGGTGGGTAGGTATTGGTCACGCAGGAACTTTGATTTCTGCTGTACTTTTACTCTTCCGTCAAAAATGGCGTATGGCGATTAACCGTTCTGCGGAGGCGATGACTATTTTCTCGGTTATTCAGGCAGGCTTGTTCCCTGTTATTCACATGGGGCGTCCATGGTTAGCGTATTGGGTATTGCCTATTCCAAATCAATTCGGCTCACTTTGGGTGAACTTTAATTCACCTTTATTATGGGACGTATTTGCGATTTCAACATACTTATCGGTATCATTGGTATTCTGGTGGACTGGTTTGCTTCCTGATTTTGCGATGATTCGCGATAGAGCGGTCAAACCTTTTCAGAAGAAAATATATTCCTTATTAAGTTTTGGTTGGTCAGGTAGAGCTAAAGACTGGCAACGCTTTGAAGAAGTTTCTTTGGTGCTTGCAGGTTTGGCAACACCGTTGGTACTTTCTGTTCATACCATTGTATCTTTTGACTTCGCGACTTCGGTAATCCCTGGTTGGCATACCACGATTTTCCCACCATACTTCGTTGCTGGTGCTATTTTCTCTGGATTTGCGATGGTGAACACGCTGTTAATTATAATGCGTAAAGTATGTAGTCTAGAAGACTATATCACGGTACAACATATCGAATTGATGAACATCGTTATCATGCTTACGGGTTCTATCGTGGGTGTGGCTTATATCACAGAGTTGTTTGTCGCTTGGTATTCTGGAGTTGAATATGAACAGTATGCATTCTTGAACAGAGCAACTGGACCTTACTGGTGGGCTTATTTGTTGATGATGAGCTGTAACGTATTCTCGCCACAGTTTATGTGGTTCAAGAGATTGCGAACAAGTATTATGTTCTCCTTCTTTATTTCCATTGTGGTTAACGTTGGTATGTGGTTTGAACGTTTCGTAATCATCGTAACATCATTGCACAGAGATTACTTGCCATCATCTTGGACAATGTTCTCTCCAACATTTGTGGATATCGGAATTTTCATCGGAACTATTGGGTTCTTCTTTGTATTGTTCCTTTTATATGCAAGAACATTCCCGGTAATTGCGCAAGCAGAGGTGAAGACTATTTTGAAATCTTCAGGCGAACGATACAAAAGAATTAGAGAACGAGGTGATAGTTTGGTAGGTACGGGTTCTCATGAAAGTACCCATAAGGTAATTCCTCATTCAGGCGTTCCAATTGTTGAAGAGAAATCTTCAGCGATAGCAAATGATCCACAATCCATCAATAAACTTTTGGAAGGAATAGGAAGTTTTGACCCAATGACCCAAACAAAAGATGATTTACAGAAAATTAACGGTATTGGACCAAAAATGGAGGAAGTACTTAATGGCATAGGAATTTATTCTTATTTGCAGGTAAGTAAAATGACGAAAAAGGAATATGACTTGTTGGACGAAATCACGGCTTCTTTCCCTGGTAGGGCAGAACGTGACGATTGGGCTGGACAAGCGAAAACATTAATAAACAACAATTAATAGTATGGAAGAATCTTCTAAAGTTATTCACGCTATTTATACCGATGATGACGTCTTGATGGCCGCCGTTAGAAAGGTTCGTGCCGAGCGTTATCACATCGAAGAAATATATACGCCCTTTCCGGTGCACGGATTGGACAAGGCGATGGGCTTGGCGCCTACACGTATCGCCATAGCTTCCTTCATGTATGGTTGTGTTGGATTGACAGTGGCCATTGTGATGATGAATTTCATTATGATTGAGGATTGGCCCATGGACATTGGTGGCAAACCTAGTTTTAGTTATATTGAGAATATGCCTGCATTTGTGCCTATTATGTTTGAGTTGACCGTATTTTTTGCAGCGCACTTAATGGTTATCACGTTTTACTTAAGAAGTAGAATGTGGCCTTTCAAAAAAGCTGAAAATCCGGATGTAAGAACAACAGATGACCATTTTTTGATGGAAATCTCGGCAGGACATAACATAGATGAACAGTTTGATGTATTGAGAAATACAGGAGCCGTTGAAGTCACTTTAATTGATAAAGCACATTAGAATACCTATGAAAAATGTACTTAAAATAACACTATTGACAATTGTTTTGATTTCTTTTGCGTCTTGCAAAAAAAATTCAAGACCGAATTATCAGTATATGCCCAATATGTATGAACCTGTCGGTTATGAAGCTTACGGTGAAGTGGAGTTTTTACCTCAAAATATGGAAGCAAAATTGCCAGCAGAAGGTACGATTGCGAGAGGTCATGAGCTTTATGAAATTGAAAACACCAATGAAGGCTATGAACTGGCAAAATCCAGCTTGACCAATCCTTTGGATTCCATTCAAGTAGAGGAAATGAGAGGTGGTCAATTATATGATATTTACTGTGCTATCTGTCACGGCAAGAATGGTAAAGGTCAAGGTACCTTGGTCCAAAGAGAGAAAATATTAGGTGTTCCGTCTTATGATGATGCTGGTAGAGCAATTACTCCCGGAAGTATCTATCACGTTATTTACTATGGTAAAAACACAATGGGGTCTTACGCCAATCAATTAAATGAAGAAGAGCGTTGGCAAGTTGTAAATTATGTGATGAAGCTAAAATCAGAGCTAGGGGGAAGTCAGACTGTTAAAGATTCAATATAGATATGTATACGATTTCAAATAGATTAAAGATATTTTCGATTATCCTGATTGTTCTGGGAGGTATAGGAGTGGCTATTGGATTTATGACATCTCATAAATCTTTAGACGAAGTCAAAACTATGCTAGCTGAAGAACATTCAGCACATGGTGGAGGACACGCTGTAAAAACACAGGAGCACGTTGTGGCAGGTGATAATGACCATAGTGACAATGCCCATAGAGTTGGAGCGTACGATGCTACAGCAGATGTCGACGCTATGGAACATCATGCTGATGGAACTGAAATGGATTCTACACACAGTGAAACCACAACCATGCATACTGAAACAGAAGAAAATCATGCAGAAAGTAACCTGCAAGAACATTCGGAAGCTCAAGGTGAACACACAATGGTGGGTGAACATGGAGAAGGAAATCATGACGATGAACACGCAGAGCATGTGCAAGAGCAATTGGCAAAAAGACCTTGGTCTGCATTATATGTAGCAGCCTTTTTCTTTATGATGATTGCGCTTGGCGTATTGGCTTTTTATGCCATTCAATTTGCGGCGCAAGCAGGTTGGTCGCCATTATTGTTTAGGGTTATGGAAGGGATTACTGCATACTTATTGCCAGGAGCCATTATTGTGGTTGCTATCGCATTAGGTTCGCATTATATTGGACATCATAATGAAATATTCATTTGGATGAACGAGGATTTCGTTGCAGAAGATAAATTGATTCAAAACAAATCAGGATATTTGAATATCACAGGATTCATTATTAGAGCGATTATCTTTATTGGTGGATGGTCATTATACCGTTATTATGCACGCAAATTCTCAATTGCACAAGACAATGCAGAAGAAGGCGATAATAGAAACTTTAAGAAATCATTTCGTATTTCTGCGGCCTTTTTGGTTTTCTATATCTATACAGAATCAATAATGTCTTGGGATTGGATTATGAGTGTTGACCCTCACTGGTTTAGTACATTATTCGGATGGTACGTATTTGCTAGTATGATTGTGAGTGCTGTAACTGTAATTGCTATGGTAACGATGTACTTGAAAGGGAAAGGCCTTTTGCCACAAGTGAACAATAGTCATATCCATGATTTGGCGAAATTCATGTTCGGTTTCAGTATTTTCTGGACCTATCTATGGTTTTCACAATTTATGTTGATTTGGTATTCAAATATTCCAGAAGAGGTTACTTATTTTGTAACTCGTATTGAAGATTATAAACTGCCGTTCTTTGGAATGTTGGTGATGAATTTCATTTTCCCATTATTGCTATTGATGAACAGCGATTACAAACGTATCAACTGGTTCGTCATCATGGCTGGGATTGTGATTTTGTTCGGACATTATATCGATATTTTCAATATGATTATGCCTGCGACAGTAGGAGATAGATGGTATATTGGGTTTCCGGAAATAGGATCGGTTTTTTTGTTTGGCGGACTGTTTCTGTTAATTGTATTTACTGCATTGACAAAAGCACCATTGACGGCTAAAAGGAATCCATTTATTCATGAAAGTGAGCATTTCCATTATTAATAACAGTATTTAAAGAAGAGAAAAGACAATGACTGCTTTTTTAACGATTATAATAGTACTTTTTGTTGCCGTTGCAATTTGGCAAATGGTGAAGATATTTGATTTGTCACAATCAAGTCCGATAGGTGACACTTCAGGAGTCGCAACAGACCAGGATAATAATATCAATGGATATTTAATGATGGGCTTTTTGATCTTCATTTATGTCATTACGATCATTTGTTTTGTGAAATATGGCGATTTACCGTTAGTTTCTAACGCTGCATCCGAACATGGTCCGCAACTGGATAATTTGATGCTCATTTCGATGGGAGTCATATTTTTTGTTCAGACCTTCACGCAATTTCTACTTTATTATTTCGCTTTTAAATACAGAGGTGAGAAAGGTAAAAAAGCCTTGTTCTATGCTGATAACAATACCTTGGAAGCGATATGGACTATTATTCCGGTGATTGTCCTTGCAGGTTTGATTATTTATGGTCTGTTTACTTGGACAAGTATCATGAATGTCAATGAAGATGATGACCCTATGATTATTGAATTATATGCACAGCAGTTCAACTGGACAGCTCGTTATTCAGGGCAAGATAATGTATTAGGTTTGGCAAATGTGCGATTGATTGATATTGATAAAGCAAACATATTAGGAATTGATGAGGCAGATCCAAACGCGCAAGATGATGTCGTAGTTAAAGAACTGCATTTACCAGTAGGTCGTCCGATTTTATTTAAAATGCGCTCACAAGACGTATTGCATTCCGCTTACATGCCTCACTTTAGAGCGCAGATGAACTGTGTTCCTGGGATGATTACCCAATTTGGATTTACGCCAACCATCACAACGAAAGAAATGCGTGAAAATCCGGACATGATTGACAAGGTGCAACGCATTAACGAAATCAGAAGAGATAAAAGTAAGAAATTGGTTGGTGAAGGTAAGGCTGCATTAGATGCTTATGATTTTAATTATTTATTACTGTGTAACAAAATATGTGGAAAGTCGCACTATAATATGCAGATGAATATCATTGTTGAAACACAAGAAGAATATGATGCTTGGATGAAAGAACAAAAAACGTTCAAGGCGTCTATGAACATGAACGAGAAAACTGACGCTGAAACTTCCGAAGTAACCACAGAGGAAACTGAAGAAGTAGCTCAATAAGAAACTGAATAAAATTCTTTAAAAAAGTATATATAGATTATGTCAACACACGCAGTAGATACTCACGCACACGACGACGATCACGGACATCATCACAAAGAAACATTTGTAACTAAGTACATATTTAGTCAAGATCATAAAATGATTGCTAAACAGTACTTGATTACAGGAACTCTTATGGGAGTCATTGGTGTTATGATGTCAATGATGATGCGTATGCAACTCGCTTGGCCAGAAGAACCGAATGTGTTATTTGAAGCATTGTTGGGAAAATGGGCTCCAGACGGTGTTATGGATGCTGATATTTATTTGGCATTGGTTACGATTCATGGTACCATCATGGTATTCTTTGTTTTGACTGCAGGCTTGAGTGGAACGTTTAGTAATTTATTGATTCCATTGCAAATCGGCGCGCGCGATATGGCATCTGGATTTCTGAATATGTTGTCTTTTTGGATATTCTTCGTGTCTTGCGTAATTATGTGTATTTCATTATTCCTTGAAGCTGGCCCTGCGGCTGCGGGATGGACCATCTATCCTCCTTTAAGTGCATTGCCAATGGCACAGCAAGGTTCAGGGCTTGGTATGACCCTTTGGCTCGTATCGATGGCTATATTCATTGCACAATCTTTATTGGGATCATTAAACTATATAGTGACAGTTATCAACTTACGTACAAAAGGTATGTCCATGACACGGTTACCTTTGACTATTTGGGCATTCTTTATCACAGCTGTTATCGGTGTGATATCGTTCCCAGTATTGTTATCTGCGGCATTGTTGTTAATTATGGATAGAAGCTTTGGAACGTCCTTCTTCTTATCTGATATTTTTATACAAGGAGAAGTATTGCACTATCAAGGAGGTTCTCCAGTATTATTTGAGCATTTATTTTGGTTTTTAGGTCACCCCGAAGTATATATCGTCATTCTTCCGGCAATGGGAATAGTGTCGGAAGTATTGGCAACCAACTCTCGAAAACCAGTCTTTGGATACAGAGCAATGATTGCATCTATTTTAGCTATTGCATTCTTGTCTACTATTGTATGGGGCCACCATATGTTTATCTCTGGAATGAATCCATTTTTAGGATCAGTATTTACATTTACGACTTTATTAATCGCCATACCTTCTGCAGTTAAGGCCTTCAACTGGATAACGACAATTTGGAAGGGTAACTTACAAATGAATACGGCGATGTTATTCTCTATTGGATTTGTCTCGACTTTTATCACTGGTGGATTGACTGGTATTATTTTGGGAGACAGCGCATTGGATATCAACGTACATGATACGTATTTCGTAATTGCTCACTTCCATTTAGTAATGGGTATTTCAGCGCTCTACGGAATGTTTGCAGGGATCTACCACTGGTATCCAAAAATGTTCGGTCGGATGATGAACAAAAATTTAGGATACATCCACTTTTGGGTTACGGCCATCTGTGCGTATGGCGTTTTCTTCCCGATGCACTTTATAGGAATGGCAGGTCTCCCAAGACGTTATTATACAAATACTAATTTCCCATTGTTTGATGATTTAGCTGATGTGAATGTCATAATCACTGTTTTTGCCTTGATTGGTGGTGCTTTCCAATTGGTTTATATGTACAATTTCTTTGTAAGCATTTTTTACGGGAAAAAGGCGCCTCAAAACCCATGGAGATCTACAACATTAGAGTGGACTACTCCTGTAAAGCATATTCATGGTAACTGGCCGGGGGCGATTCCTCATGTGTATCGTTGGCCATACGATTATAGTAAACCTGGACATGATGTTGATTTTGTGATGCAGGATGTACCTTTAGTCGAAGGGGAGGAAGAGCTACAACATTAACAAATTCCTAATAGAACAGAAATATATATTTATTGCTCAAATACAATCAAAGCCTTTCCACTTGCGAAAGGCTTTTTGCGTATATTTGTTTTTGAGATTTAATTATTAAACTACACAGGTAAATTTCATTATGATAATTGATAATAATATCAAAGAGTGTATCATTCGAATTTTGAAGAAACATCACATCAAGCGTGCAGTAATTTTTTGGTTCGTATGCCAGGGGGACCTACTTGGAGGGCAGTGATATTGATATTTTGGTCGAGTTGGGCACAAAAATGAGTTTGCTGAAATTTGTGGGAATTCAATTGGAACTTGAGGATAGTCTTAATAAAAAAGTTGATTTGGCAGAATATAAAGCCATCAAACCTCGATTGAGAAAAAGGATATGGTCAGAAGAAGTGAGGATATATGGCTGAAAAGAAACAAAGAGATGAACTTGTTTTTTTGGACGACATACTGGATTCCATTGAAAGAATAGCCGAATATGTAGAAGATATTACCGAAGATGGTTTCGAAAGTAATATAGAAAAACAAGATGCAGTAATTAGAAGAATCGAAATAATCGGTGAGGCTGTTTAAAGTATTTCAAAAAACACTCGGCAGCAATATCCAAATATAGCTTGGCGCGAAATGGCTGGAATGAGAGATATGATTGTGCATAATTATTTTGGTGTTACCATGGATTTGGTCTGGCGAGTTGCCACTCAAGACATTCCAAATTTAAAAGAGGAAATTGGAAGAATTATCAATAATCATTTACCACCTAACGATATTATCTGAATCTATTGATTTGCCTTAATGATGAACGACAACCTAAACCCATCCAACGACAATTTTTCTCCCGA
This sequence comes from Flavobacteriales bacterium, assembly GCA_038255205.1. GTDB lineage: Bacteria > Bacteroidota > Bacteroidia > Flavobacteriales > Flavobacteriaceae > JBPOFM01. The sequence goes on along the minus strand of JBBSLN010000011.1, from coordinate 1,292 downwards.
AGAACTCGACGTAGAAAGAAAATTGAGACCCTTATCATTTGATGATTTTACGGGACAGGATCAAGTGCTGGAAAATCTTCAAATATTTGTTCAGGCAGCCAATCAAAGAAACGAGGCATTAGATCATACACTTTTCCATGGACCTCCAGGGTTGGGTAAAACAACACTTGCACATATTTTGGCTAGCGAACTGAATGTCGGTATCAAAGTGACTTCAGGACCGGTTTTGGATAAGCCAGGCGACCTTGCCGGATTGCTCACTAACCTTGACGAACGTGATGTCTTATTCATTGACGAAATCCATCGCCTAAGTCCGATTGTAGAGGAGTATCTCTATTCCGCAATGGAAGACTACAAAATCGATATCATGATTGAATCGGGACCCAATGCGAGAACGGTGCAAATTAATCTGAATCCTTTTACACTCATAGGAGCTACAACACGCTCTGGATTATTGACATCTCCAATGCGTGCCCGATTCGGAATACAAAGTCGATTACAGTATTATAACACAGAATTGCTGACCACTATTACACAGCGAAGTGCATCAATATTGAATGTTCCAATCTCCATGGAAGCAGCAGTCGAAATCGCTGGAAGAAGTCGAGGGACACCACGTATTGCGAATGCACTGTTACGCCGCGTAAGAGACTTTGCCCAAATTAAAGGAAACGGAAGCATTGATATCAAAATTGCCAAATTCGCACTCCAAGCGCTTAACGTCGATGCGCATGGATTGGATGAAATGGACAATAAAATCCTCACGACCATTATCGATAAATTTAAGGGTGGACCCGTTGGCATCTCAACTTTAGCAACTGCAGTCAGCGAAAGCGCCGAAACCATAGAGGAAGTTTACGAACCATTTCTAATTCAGCAAGGTTTCATTATGCGTACGCCGCGAGGACGCGAAGTCACAGAATTAGCGTACAAGCATTTGGGCAAAATCAAAACTAATATTCAAGGCGGATTATTTTAGTGCTTCACAAAGAATAAATTATTCTATAGCAAGTTTTAGTATGCCTTCCTAATAGATTTCTACGTCACTTTTTATTCGTGATAATCAGTGAAATTCGTGCGATAAGAATTCGTGATAATCAGTGAAATTCGTGTCAAAATAAAAGCCTAATTTATAATGCAAAATCAAAAATTACCCGAAGTTTCAATATTCCGTTTTATAAGACATTCACTGGATATTCTTAAAAATCCATTACCCTTCCATTTAAAGAATTTTAATGAGAAAGGAGATACCTTCAAATTGAATATTGGATTAAATGATCAAGTCATTTTTT
>JBBSLN010000010.1:0-18017 GCA_038255205.1 Flavobacteriales bacterium | reverse complement strand
GAGTCAATAATGTTACCTAAAGCACCAGCAAAAATTAGCGAAATGGCTACAATCAAAATGGTTGCGCTTTTCTTTTTGATGGATGATACCAACCAATAGCTTATGAAGCATACTGCAACAATTCTAAAAATAGTGAGTATCAATTTGGCGGTTCGGTCAGAAATAGAGGAAATAAAATCACTCATTTTTGTACCCCAGGCCATGCCTTCGTTTTCCACAAAAACAATTTGAAACCAATTAAAAACAACGGTTTTATCGTTTAGTGCAAAATGGGTCTTAATATAGAATTTGCTGATTTGGTCAATCAGCAAAATGATGATGATGAGTATGGTAGCTTTTTTTAGGGACATTCTTTGTTGTTGGTTTTTGGCAAAAATAGTATTTATAAGTCAAAAAAGATTCTTGACTACCCTCTAATTGACAGAAATAAAATAAAAACGTCCTGCATTAAGCAAGACGTCTTGGACATTTCATAATGTCGATTTATTTCACGAGATTATCATTTTCATGGGAATTTTATTGTTGCATGTTTTTAGCTTCAATACTCAAAGTCGCATGAGGCACCAACCTAAGTCGATCTTTGCTAATCAATTTTTGTGTTACTCTACAAATACCAAATGTTTTATTCTCAATTCGAATCAAGGCGTTTTTGAGGTCGCGAATAAATTTTTCTTGACGAATTGCCAATTGAGAATTCGCTTCTTTGCTCATGGTTTCGCTTCCCTCTTCAAACGCCTTAAAAGTAGGAGATGTATCATCTGTCCCATTGTTAAGGTCGTTCATGTATGCGCTTTTTATCAACTCCAAATCATGTACTGCTTTTACAATCTTTTCTTGGATGAGAGTTTTAAACTCGGCTAAATCTTTGTCAGAATATCTATTAGTATCTCCATTCATAATTTTAAATTTTTTGAATAAACAATCTAGTATTGACATCATCAAAGGCAATTTCTATACCTCCATTAAGTTGGTCTAATATTTCCAACGTTTCGGTTAAGGTTTCTGTCTTGATGTACTCTAAATTTTTGTCTATTGCGTTAATAATCTGTTCATCTTTTTGAAATTGCACTGCAATACGATCAGTAAGCTCATAACCGGAATCCTTTCTTAAATTTTGGATTCGGTTTACCAATTCTCTTGCAATACCTTCTCTTTTTAAATCATCCGTTAAAGTTACATCTAGAGCGACTGTCAGAGCGCCAGAACTGGCAACTAACCAACCTTCGATATCTTGTGAGGTAATCTCTACGTCAGAGAGTTCTAAAGTAAGACTTTTTCCATTAACTTCAACGTCTAAAACACCGTTTTGCTCGATATTTTTGATGTCGTTTGCACTGAAACTGCCGATTACTTGTGCAATGGCTTTCATATCCTGTCCAAAGCGAGGCCCGAGTACTTTGAAATTCGGTTTTATTTGCTTTACCAGAATATCCGGTGCGTTTTCCAAAACCTCAATGGATTTCACGTTAACTTCGTGTTTGATTAAATCTGCAACTGCTAAAATCTCTTCCTTTTGTGATTCGCTTTCCATAGGAATCATAATACGTTGCAACGGCTGACGTACTTTTATTTTTTCTTTCGCTCTTAAAGAAAGTACCAAAGACGAAATAGTCTGTGCAGCTTCCATTTTTCGCTCCAAGCTTTTATCGATTGCAGATGCATCAAACTTTGGAAAATCAGCCAAATGAACACTTTCAAATGATTCCTTCTTGGTTACAGAATTCAAATCGATATACAATTTATCCATAAAGAATGGTGCTATCGGAGCTCCAAGCTTTGCTATGGTTATCATGCACTGATACAAAGTCTGATAGGCGGAAATCTTGTCTTGCTGATAATCGCCTTTCCAGAAACGCCTTCTACTCAATCGAACATACCAGTTGCTTAAATAGTCCTGCGTAAAGTCGGAAATGGCACGAGCCGCTTTTGTCGGTTCGTAATCGGCATAATATTCGTCCACTTTTTGGATTAAAGTATTCAGTTCAGAAAGAATCCAGCGGTCTATTTCAGGACGTTTTTCTAATGGCACATCAGCTTCTGAATAGTCGAATTTATCAAGATTTGTGTATAAAGTAAAAAATGAATAGGTGTTATAAAGCGTTCCAAAGAACTTGCGTTTCACCTCTTCTATACCTTCCAAATCAAATTTTAAATTGTCCCAAGGATTGGCATTTACAATCATGTACCAACGTGTGGCATCGGCTCCATAAGTGGAAAGCGTTGTAAAAGGGTCGGCAGCATTACCGAGACGTTTGGACATTTTTTGTCCATTCTTGTCCAATACCAAACCGTTTGAAACAACATTTTTATAGGCAACGGAATCAAAAACCATCGTTGCTATCGCGTGAAGCGTATAAAACCAACCTCGCGTTTGGTCCACACCTTCTGCTATGAAATCAGCTGGGTAAGCCTTTTTGTCATCAATCAGGTCGGCATTTTCAAACGGATAATGCCATTGTGCATATGGCATACTCCCTGAATCAAACCATACATCAATCAAGTCGCTTTCACGTTTCATTGGTTTTCCTGATGGAGAAACCAATACAATGTCATCAACAATATTTTTATGCAAATCAATTTTCGCATAGTTCTCTTCGGAATTATTGCCAATTTCAAATTCCTCAAAAATATCTTTTTCTAAAATACCTGCGTCAACAGCACGTTTCATTTCAGCCTTCAATTCCTCAACCGAACCAATAAAGATTTCCTCCTTACCATCTTCCGTTCTCCAGATTGGCAATGGAATTCCCCAATAACGTGAGCGAGACAAGTTCCAGTCATTGGCGTTTGCGAGCCAATTCCCAAAACGACCTGTTCCTGTAGACGCTGGTTTCCAGTTGATGGTATTGTTTAACTCCACCATTCTTTCTTTGACATCAGTGACTTTGATGAACCAAGAATCTAAAGGATAATAAAGAATCGGTTTGTCCGTTCGCCAGCAATTTGGATAGCTGTGCTTATATTTTTCGACCTTAAAGGCTTTGTTGTCTATTTTTAGTTGGATAGCTAAATCAACGTCAACCGACACTTCAGGAGCTTCATCCTCATCGTAATATTCAATTTTTACGTATTTACCAGCATGCTCGCCCATTTCTGGTCGGAACTTTCCTTGTAAATCTACCAGAGGCACCAAATTTCCATTTTCATCCTTAACTAATAATGCTGGAATTTCCGGAACTGCCTGTTTTGCAACCATGGCATCATCTGCACCAAAAGTTGGCGCAGTATGCACGATTCCCGTTCCGTCTTCTGTAGTCACAAAATCTCCAGAGATTACGCGAAATGCATTTTCGGGATGTTCGTAAGGTAATGCGTAAGGTAATAATTGCTCGTATTTGATGCCGACTAAATCCTTTCCTTTGAATTCCTTGACAACGTGATACGGGATTTTTTTGTCGCTAGAATTATAATCTAACAATTCCGGTTTATTATCTACGTGATAAAATTTTCCTGCGAATTGTTCATTGACCAAAGATTTGGCCAAAATCACATTCATAGGTTCAAATGTGTATTGGTTATAGGTTTCAACCAACACATAATCGATTTTTGGCCCAACCGTCAACGCCGTATTGCTCGGAAGTGTCCAAGGTGTGGTCGTCCAAGCAAGAAAATAAATCGTTCCCTCGTCTTTTAAAAAATCTGGAAGTGAACTTTCAATGGCTTTGAATTGTGCGACAACTGTCGTGTCAGTGACGTCTTGATAGGTTCCTGGTTGATTGAGCTCGTGCGAACTTAAACCAGTTCCCGCTTTAGGCGAATAGGGTTGGATGGTGTAGCCTTTGGATATTAATTTCTTATCATAAATTTGCTTCAACAACCACCAAACACTTTCCATATATTTTGGCTCGTAAGTAATGTATGGATTGTCCATATCTACCCAATAACCCATTTTTTCGGTCAGATCATTCCAAACGTCCGTGTAGCGCATGACAGCTTTTCGGCAGGCTGCGTTGTAATCTTCAACAGAAATAGTCTTTCCGATGTCTTCTTTGGTGATTCCGAGTTCTTTTTCGACACCTAGTTCAATTGGCAAACCGTGTGTGTCCCAACCTGCCTTCCGTTTCACCTGAAAGCCTTTCATGGTTTTATATCGCGGAAATATATCTTTGATGGCACGCGCCAAAACATGATGCACACCAGGAAGTCCGTTGGCAGAAGGAGGTCCCTCGAAAAACACGTAAGGTTCGCTACCTTCACGTGTCGTAACGCTTTTGTCAAATATGTTGTTTTCCTTCCAATAATTGCCAATTTCTTCAGCAACTTTTGGCAAGTCAAGACCTTTATATTCAGGGAATTTACTGCTCATTGTCTCCTTAATTCTTTTCGAAGTGCGAAATTAAGGATTTTTGGGAAAATAGAAGGTGGAAATCGATGAAAAAGACCAATAGGTTTTTTAAATCAAAATCTTCTATGTTAATTCCCTTTCTCAGATACTTTTCGAAACCGTTGTGCTTTGGCCAATAGAAGCTGCTGGTCATCAGACGTCGTATTTGTTTCTGAAACAACTCTTCCTTTTTTGAGATAGATAGTCTTGGTGTCAGTGCCTGAAATCGATTTTAGATATACCAATTCATTCTCCTGAAAATAATAAGTTTCCGTAATGGTTTTATCGGTCATTTCGACATTTTTGATTTTGAAAAGTTCTTTTGTGTTTTCATCAAAATAAACCGTGTATTTGAAAGTTCCAATGTCTTTGAAACCTTCAGCGTCTGTTAATGCGCCTTCGGTTACTTCCTTTTTCAGGTTTGTGTTTTTGTCTACTATTGCAACGTAGGAATTAGTTTCTTTGGCAAGTTTCTCCTCATTGACAGCAGCCTTTTTTGAGCCACATGAATAGAATATTGATACGGTTATGATAGCTATTAAAATTGATTTGAGTTTCATTGTATTAATTATTTATTATGTTATTGAATTTTCAGGGTCAAAAGTTGGCATAATTTGTTGGTGGAAAACACCAACAAATGCATCATTTTCAGGTTCACAAACCGTATGTTTTTCTAATTTCTTCTATTACCACGTTATGAGAAAATATGCTAACTTCCTCAATATCCTTCAAACCAGTCTGAATAAAGCGCTTTTCGGTATCTGAAATTTCTTGCGACCAATTGTATTCATTATTGATTTTCATATTCATGATTTTGGATTAACCACTTTTATTGTTTATCGAAATTCGTCTAACAAGTTAACTAACCATTCGAATCCAGAGAATACCATAATTTATAAAATTTAAAATGGTTGCACAACAAATTGATAAATTCCATATTTCTAAACCACAAAACTCACTAAATCCTCAATCTTGGAAATGAGCTGAACTTTTATGACTGTATTTTTTAGTGCTATTTTATTGTATTTGGAAACAAAAATAGTAGAAAAACCCAATTTTTCGGCTTCCAGAATTCTTTGCTCAACCCTTTGAACAGGTCTGATTTCTCCCGAAAGCCCAACTTCTGCTGCGAAACAATAGTTTTTTGGAATTGCCACATCTTCATTTGAGGATAAAATCGATGCAACTACGGCCAAATCAATTGATGGATCATCGACTGTAATGCCACCTGTGATATTCAAAAAGACATCTTTTGCTCCCAATCTAAAACCTGCCCGTTTCTCCAACACTGCCAGCAGCATATTCAATCGTTTTGCATTAAACCCTGTGGCACTTCGCTGTGGCGTACCATAAACAGCAGTGCTAACCAAAGCTTGTACTTCAATTAATAATGGTCGAACACCTTCAAGGGTTGCAGCAACAGCATTTCCGCTTAATTCTTCGTCTTTCTTGGAAATCAATATTTCTGAAGGATTGCTAACTTCTCGCAAACCAGTTCCTTGCATTTCGTAAATACCTAACTCATGGGTAGAGCCGAAACGGTTTTTATTGGCACGTAAAATTCTGAAAACATGATTTCGGTCTCCTTCAAATTGAAGGACAGTATCTACCATGTGTTCCAATATTTTTGGCCCAGCGATGTTACCATCTTTTGTAATGTGACCGATCAAAATGACCGGAGTTGCGGTTTCTTTTGCAAATTTTATCAATTCGGTCGTACATTCCTTTATTTGCGAAATACTTCCCGAAGAGGATTCAATATAATCACTGTGAAGCGTTTGAATAGAATCAATTACGACGATATCTGGCTCCAAAGCTTCTATTTGTTTAAAAATGTTTTGGGTTTTGGTTTCGGTAAGGATATAACAGTTATCACTATTTGGATGGATACGTTCGGCACGCATCTTAATTTGCTTTTGACTTTCCTCTCCAGAAACATAGAGTGTTTTGTAAGGGAGCTTTAAAGCAATTTGAAGCATCAAGGTGCTTTTACCGATTCCGGGTTCACCACCAAGCAAAATGAGAGAGCCTGGCACAATGCCTCCACCAAGAACACGATTGAATTCATCATCCAACGAATTCATACGAGCGTCCTGAGACGAATCGATTTCATTGATTTTTAAGGGCTTCGAAACACGCTTAACAGTTGAAGTTGGTGATTTCCAATCGCTCTTTTCTTCCTTTTGGATGACTTCCTCAACAATGGTATTCCATTCTTTGCAAGCGGTACACTGTCCTTGCCATTTGGAGTATTGAGTGCCACAATTTTGACAAAAAAAAGTTGTTTTTACTTTAGCCACCATTGAATCTTTGGGCTAAAATAACCATATTTTAGATATTAAAAGTTGAATGTTTTATATTCTTTTGATAAAACCAAACTTACTCTTTTTCATCCGTTTCTTCAGCAACAAATTTTAATTTCTCCACATGAGCCATGATAAACTCCTTACTAAATTGCGTTGTTTCTTCTAATGTTAAGGCAGTTTCGTATAATTTAGTAGCTTTTTTAGTCTTCCCAATTTTCTCGGCATGCAATGCCAAATAATAAGTCCCCAAAGATGATTCAGGAAGCTGCTTGTTCGCTAGTTTACCTATGCCTTCTAGTGACTCCAAGTCTTCGCGTTGATATGCAATTTTTACAACTTTCTCAAATTCCTCTTCAGGAATCGGTTTGTGAATTCCGAATAAGGTTTCAATTCGCTTGTATCTTTTTTCTATATAATCGTCAAGAGTTCCTTCATAAGTAAGCACTTTTTCGTTCAATTCCTTTTCATCCAATGGCTTGTAGATATCAAAAATTTGATCTAAGGCTTTAGATAAAGCACCTGTAACCATCGTGTAATGTGTATCGCCTTTCAACTCATCAAAATAATAGGTCAAGGCTTTGTTCTTTGTGTTTTTCAATTGTTCATTCGTCGCAGAGATTGTTTCACTGATGGTTTTATTTTCACCATCACTGGTTGCCAGATAATAAAAGATATCATCCTTAATATATTTCACGCGGTTGACAATGTTCTCGTCCATATTGCCCTGAAAGTCGGGACTTAAATTAATATAGGCTTGAAACGCGGGTTTGTCACTAAACATAAATGAATTGATAAAATTACCCATGATATCATGACCTATCGCTACTCGGAATTTACTCGTATTATATTTAGAATCGATATATGGAATTAATTCTTCACCTACAAATTGGTAAAATCGAGCGCCGGACTCAATTGGCAATCCTGTTACATCGTCAGAGTAGCCATCGTAAAAACGTTCGTAACCTTGAACGATGCCCACAACTATGGATTCAGGCATGCCATCAAAATAAGTCTGAAAACTTACTTGACCTACCACAGGTTCAAATAAATAGTCGCCATCGAACACAACAATTACAGGATGTTTGACCGATGATGATGGGTCGTAATTTTTTGGAAGTTTTATTTTGAGCTGTCTTGTTGTGTTGAGTTTGCGAGATTCAAATTTTTCATATTTGACCTGTCCAAAAACGGAAGCAGCAAATAATAAGCAGGCGACAAAAGCAAGTGACTTTTTCATCGGTTCATAAATTTAGATTAGGGACTGTAAATATACCTAAATTTAAATATTACGGGTTTAAATACCAATATATTCGATGAAATGCATAATATTTGCTATTCTTTATCTTTTAAATCATAGATTTTGTCCAGTAACATATCTTTATCGATAAAATCTGAAGGCTCTAATAATAACCCTGAATTGTAATACTGAAGTGCCTTTTTAAGATTATTATCCTTTTCATGATACATTCCTAAATAGTACGCACTAATCATGGAATTCGGATATTCCTTTTTTGCCAATTTCGACAGTTCTTTCAAGGATTCAATATCATTTTTTTTAATGGATGCAGCAGCAATCGCCTTAAAATCATTTTCAACAACCTTTTTTTCAAAACCATAGAAAAATTCGATGTCCTTGTATTTTTTTTCCAAATATTCGTAAGAAGAGCCTTCATAGGTGAGTACTTTTTCGTTATACTCTTTCATGCTAATGGGCTTATAGAGTTCGAAAATTTGGTTTAGTGCTTTTGGAATCCCCAATCCAACCATAGAGTAATGGTCGGCATCGGTAAAATTATCAAATCGGTAGTGTAATTTTGGATTTTCGACTGTCTTTAAAGCGGTATCCAATTCCAAAATACCTTTATTTAAACTTGCAATATCATTGTCTGCAGTTGATAGATAGTAAAAAGTATCAACATTTAAAGTTGAAAGGCGCTGTTGTAGCCTAGTTGCCATTTCTGGAGCTAAATCAGGACTGAAAGAAACAAATGCCCTATACATCGGACTATCTTTAAATAGGTAGAAGTTAAGGAAATTGGCACTTAGGTCATGTCCCATTACTATTCTGAATTGAGATACATTGTACTTACTTTCTATATAAGGAACGAGTTCCATACCAAGGAACTCAAAAAAATCGGCACCATCTTGCGAAGGGAAGAATTGAGTGTCATCATAATAAAAATCCTTTTCCCTTGAAGTGCTTTGATTTACGCCTACAACAATGCATTTTGGCATTTCACCCCAATAGGACTGATAATCGACATTTCCGATAACGGGTTCAAATAAATAATCGCCATCTAAAACCACAATCAAGGGATACCGTATCTTCTCTTCTGGATTGTAATTCCTAGGTAATTGAATTTTAATATCCCTCTTTTCGCCAAGTTTTGATGACTGAAAAGATTCATAAATAACTTGGGAAGATACCTGAAGAGTAAACAGGAATACAATCAAAGGTGTAATTCGTTTAAACATAGTTAGAAGAATTATATAGAGATGCAATTTAAATAATTATTTGATCCTATTATAGATAGGCAGCAATAGAAATGACAAACTTCCAAATATAATAATCATAAGTGTTTGGGAAGACCACATAATCCAACCAAAAGCGCGACTTGGATCTTCTGGAATGCTAAACACCAAAAAAGCCAATACGATAGCTTCCGGAAAAGAGCCTATACCTCCATTAGTGGCAGCGATACTAAAACTTCCAGCTACAAAACCAATCAAAATTGCCGACATCGGAATAGGCTGTAACTCTTCGACGGCGAAAGAAGTCACATAAAACATTAAAACGTACATCGCCCAAATAAATAAGGTATGGGCAATAAAAGCCCATTTGTGCTTCATCTTAAAAATACTCAATGCGCCTTCCATCAACCCTTTTAAGAAATTTTTGATTTTTAGTACAAAGTTTGATTTGCTTCTCTTGAAATAAGTGTAGACTATCAATCCAATCGCCAATAAGCCTATCAATCCGATTACAATTTTAAAAGGATTGATGTTTCTGAATAAAAAATCATATATAAAGTCAAACTCTAAATACAGTGTTACCGCAATGATGCCCAACAAAACAATCATGTCTGCGACCCTTTCTGAAACTATGGTACCAAATCCTTTTTCAAAAGGCACACCTTCATAGTTAGCAATGATAGTTGCCCTTGTCACTTCACCTGCTCTCGGAATTGTATAATTGACTAAATAAGTAGCAAAAACCGCCATGACGCTGTTAGGAAATCGCAATGTATATCCTAGTGGTTCTAATAAATATTTCCATCGATATGCACGGGATAAGTGACTCAAAAATCCACAAAAAAGACCTAGACCAACCCACCAATAGTTGGCATTCTTAAAATATTTTAAAAGTTCAGGAATTGAAATTTTAGTCAATGAATACCAAACTAAAGCGACTCCTAAAATCAAGGGAAGTATCAGTTTTAGCGCTTTGCTGGTTGAACTGTTCAAAATTTATTTCAAGAGGTTAGTTCCCTCATCAGGAAATATCAGCGAAGGCTTGAATGTTTTGGCTTCCTCAAAATCCATAAAAGCGTATGTAATAAGGATGAGGGTGTCTCCTACAGCCACTTTTCTAGCTGCTGCTCCATTTAAAGTGATTTCACCACTGTTACGAGTTCCAGGAATGACATAGGTATCCAATCGTTCACCATTGTCGTTATTCACAATCTGTACTTTCTCGCCCTGTATGATATTAGCGGCGTCCATCAAATCTTCATCGATGGTGATACTACCAATGTAATTTAGGTCAGCTCCTGTGACTTTTACTCTGTGAATTTTAGATTTTACTACTTGAATTTGCATTTGGCAAAGATACTTAATTTAGGTCTATATTATCAATGAGTCGAATATCATCGGCATACACCGCTATAAATGCTCTATATGATTTAGTGTTTGATTTTTTCTTGTACGTTTGCAGCGTTTCTTCATCTGCAATAATAAAATATTCAAGTTCTAATAAATCATGATTGGCAAACTGATTTTTTACCCACTCGGTCACTGTATTAGCATTTTCTGTGCCAAATTGTTTTTTGGCTTTCGTTAATGTTTTATATATAAATGGTGCGACTTTGCGATACTCCGGCTTTAAGCGTTCATTGCGCGAACTCATCGCCAATCCATCATTTTCCCTAAAGATTTCACAGCCTACAATGATTACGGGGATATCTAGGTTTTTCACTAAGGTTTGAATAATACGTAATTGCTGAAAATCTTTTTCTCCAAAATAAGCTTTAGTCGGCTTTAGGATCTCGAACAATCTTTTTATAATAGTTCCTACACCATTAAAATGACCTTGCCGATACTTGCCTTCCATTTCTTGCTCAAGACCATCAAATTTAAAAGTTTCAGAACTGACATCGTTACCATAAATAACTTCAACCGTGGGTGCATACACGATAATATCGCCAGCAATCGATTTTATAAGTTCGACATCACGTTCTAATGTTCGAGGGTATTTTTTGAGGTCCTCTTGATTGTTAAATTGAGTCGGATTTACAAAAATACTGACGACCACCACATCGTTTTGTTCCATTGCTTGTTTCATCAATGACAAATGTCCTTGATGCAAAGCGCCCATGGTGGGAACAAAACCAATGGTTTTTTTTTGAGCTTTTAAGGCCTCAATAATCGGATCAATTTCTACGGTATGTTGATAAATCTTCACGTGATAACATAATATTAACAGCGTGCAAACATAATATTTTACTAACACTCTGCATAAATTTTTGTAATTTTGCGTGTTTTTTAATTCTAATTTTTTTTCGGCTTGATTTATGTAGCCTGATAATCACAGGTTCTAATGGACGATTAAAAAACACTAAATATAAGTATATGAAAGATAAGAGGATATTGTACGTGTCTTCCGAGGTTGTGCCCTATTTGCCAGAAACTGAAATTTCATCCATGTCATTTGAAGCCCCAAGGATGGTAAATAAACAAGGTGGACAAATACGAATATTCATGCCGAGATATGGAAACATTAATGAACGCAGACATCAACTGCACGAAGTGATACGATTATCTGGTATTAACCTAGTCATAAATGATTTGGACATGCCGTTGATTATTAAAGTGGCGTCCATCCCTAAAGAACGTATCCAAGTTTACTTTATTGATAACGAAGATTATTTTAAACGTAAAGCAACGCTTACTGATGAGGAAGGCAAACTTTTTCCTGACAATGACGAGCGAGCAATCTTTTTCGCAAAAGGAGTCATTGAAACGGTTAAGAAATTAAACTGGGCACCAGATATTATACATGTCAACGGCTGGCTCGCTTCTTTGCTGCCTCTTTACTTAAAAGAATATTATAAAAACGAGCCCTTGTTCAGTGACAGCAAAATTGTCACCTCCATATACAATCAAAGTTTCGATGGGACGTTAGATATGAATATGATAGAAAAGGTGAAATTTGACAACATCGATAAAGATATTATTAATGTGTTAGAAAAACCCACCTATAATAGTATCATGAAAATCGCGATAGACCATTCTGAAGCGTTGATAAAAGGTTCTGCAGAAATTCCAAAGGAATTGGAAGATTATTTAAAGGCATCGGGAAAACCAGTATTGGATTATTTTTCAATAGACGATTTTGCCGACCCTTATGTTGAATTCTACCACACACAAGTATTAAATTAGACACTGTATAAATGAATAAAGTAAGATTCGCCCTAAAGAATATTGCTATTTTGACAATATTAATAAGTTCATTCATTGCCTGCGACAAAGATTTCGCAACTGTTGGTTCGGACATCATCGGACAAAATAATTTTGGAGTTACCAGTGAAAGATATCCTGTAATTGCCTATACCAATCCTTTGGGGCCAATACAGACTAACAATCTTCCGCTTAATTATTTAGGAGTTTATAATGATCCTCTATATGGTTTTATGTCGGCGAATTTTGTGAGTCAAGTGGGTAGTTCAATTATAGACCCTGATTTTGGGAAAAATGTTACGTTGGATTCGGTGGTCATGACCATTCCGTATTTCAGTACAAGAACTGATATCAACTCCGATGGTGAATCAATCTATGGATTAGACTCCATTTTTGGAGGAGGTGCTATTAATCTATCGATTTATGAAAATAAATATTTTCTAAACAGTATCGATCCAAATTCCGAATTCGACACCCCTTTGCGCTATTTCTCCAATATGACAACAAGTAATGGTGCTATTAGTGCTTCATTACTTGAAGGCACGCCAATTCCATTGAAAAGCGATAGGCTTCCTTTATCTAATGTTATAACTGACTTTAGACCGAGCAAGCAAGAGATAATACTTAAAAAAGATGATGAAATATCAGAACGATTGGCACCTGCATTGCGGGTAAAATTAGATACGACATTCTGGCACAATAAGATTATCGCAAAAGCAAAAGAGGAGGGTCAAACTGAATTAAGCAACGCCAATAATTTCAACAACTATTTTAGAGGTATTTATTTAAAAGCAACATCTGCTAATACTAATAGTGGTTCTATGGCACTTTTGAATTTTGACACTGATGCTAATATTACTTTATATTATACTAAAGACCCACTTACAGAAGGTGCCGATAGGGTTCAATCAACTTATGTTCTGAACTTTATTGGAAATAGAGTTAATTTTATAACGAATGAATTTGATATTACCATACCGCAAGGCAACCCAGTTACTGGAGACGAAAAATTGTATCTAAAGGGAGCCCAAGGCTCTGTTGCAGTTGTTGATATATTCAATGCTGGAACTTATGAAGACGGCTACTCCCCTGAATTTACTGAATTCAAAAGAGCTTTTGTTGACGTAGATCCTGTTACAGGGAAATTTAAAACGTCAAAACGATTGGTAAATGAAGCAAATCTGGTGTTCTATGTAGACCAATCAATACCTCAAGTAAATGAACCGAATCGTATTTATTTATATGACTTAAAGAACAATACACCGCTTCTGGATTATTTCATTGACTTAGTGAATACAGCAGTTCCTGATAATTCTAGAACGAACCATCTTGGGTCTCTACAGCGAGAAGGTGGCGTATCATCTGGTAAAGGCATAAAGTATAAAATCAAAATCACTGAACATATCAATAATTTATTGATTAGAGATTCGACGAACGTAAAATTTGGTTTAGCAATATCCGGAAACGTTAATTTAGAAAACACTGTGCCTCAATATAAAGTTTTAACAAGTGAAGATGATGTTGTTCAAAAAGTACCTGTTAGTTCAATTCTATCACCACGGGGCACAATCCTATATGGAAACAATACAGCAGACCTGACTAAAAAATTACAACTGGAGATTTACTATACGTGCATTAAAACGGATGGAGATTGCGAGGATAATTAACAAAAACTTATTTTATGTGTGGAATTGTTGGATATATTGGACATAGAGATGCCTACCCTATTATTCTTAAAGGATTAAAGCGTTTAGAATATAGAGGCTACGATAGTGCTGGGATTGCGTTATACGACGGTTGTGATATTAAGTTGTCCAAAACCAAAGGTAAAGTCGCTGACCTAGAACAAAAATTAGAGCAAGAGATTTCGACGAAGGGGACTTTAGGCATTGGACATACACGTTGGGCAACTCATGGAGTTCCTAATGATGTCAACTCACATCCGCATTTTTCAAATTCTGGAAATTTGGTCATAATTCACAACGGTATCATTGAAAATTATGATAGTTTGAAAACAGAACTTAAAAAGCGTGGCTACACCTTTAAGTCTGATACTGATACTGAAGTCCTAGTCAATCTGATTGAAGACGTCATGCTAAATGACAGTTTAAAACTTGGTAAAGCAGTTCAAATTGCCCTAAACCAAGTAGTGGGTGCTTATGCCATTGCGGTTTTTGATAAAAATAAGCCGAACGAGATTGTTGTTGCTAAATTAGGTAGCCCATTGGCTATTGGAATTGGTGACGACGAATTCTTTATAGCGAGTGATGCATCTCCATTTATAGAATACACTAAAAATGCCATTTATCTTGAAGATGAGGAAATGGCTATCATTCGAAGAGGGAAAGATTTAAAAATCAGAAAAATCAAAGATGACTCTTTGGTTGACCCTTACATTCAAGAACTTCAACTCAATCTTGAGGAGATTGAAAAAGGCGGTTACGACCACTTCATGCTTAAAGAAATTCATGAACAGCCAAGCGCTATAAAAGATACATATAGAGGCAGAATGCTAGTAAATGAAGGCATTATCAAATTAGCTGGAGTTGAAGATAACATGAAAAGGTTTCTTAATGCAGACCGTATCATTATCGTGGCCTGTGGAACTTCATGGCATGCAGGTTTAGTCGCCGAATATATTTTTGAAGACCTTGCCAGGATCCCTGTGGAAGTAGAATACGCCTCAGAATTTAGATATAGGAATCCAGTCATCAACGAAAAAGACGTGGTTATTTCCATTTCGCAATCTGGCGAAACGGCCGACACTTTAGCAGCCGTTAAATTAGCAAAATCCAAGGGTGCTTTTGTTTTTGGCGTTTGTAATGTCGTAGGTTCATCCATTGCAAGAGAGACCAATGCAGGTGCTTATACACATGCTGGTCCAGAAATAGGGGTAGCTTCCACCAAGGCATTTACGACCCAGATTACTATTTTGACATTGATAGCCCTCCGATTAGCACGAGCAAAAGGCACTATTTCAAGTTCCGATTTCCGAATCCACTTATTAGAATTGGAAATGATTCCAGAAAAAGTGAAAAAAGTTTTGGAATCTGAAGAGCATATTAAGAAGATAGCGGATATTTATAAAAACACACGAAATTTCCTTTATTTAGGGAGAGGATACAATTTTCCAGTCGCTCTCGAGGGCGCTTTGAAACTTAAGGAAATATCATATATTCATGCTGAAGGCTATCCTGCCGCTGAAATGAAGCATGGACCAATTGCACTTATCGATGAAAATATGCCGATTGTGGTTATCGCCACCAAAAAAGGGCATTACGAAAAGGTAGTGAGTAACATCCAAGAAATCAAGTCCCGCAAAGGTAAAATCATTGGAATTGTC
Source organism: Flavobacteriales bacterium (assembly GCA_038255205.1). GTDB lineage: Bacteria > Bacteroidota > Bacteroidia > Flavobacteriales > Flavobacteriaceae > JBPOFM01. The sequence continues at coordinate 2,368 of JBBSLN010000010.1, read as the reverse complement.
ACTGAAGGAGATGTAAGCGTTAGAGATTTAGCAGATCACGTTATTGAAGTTCCAGAAACTTTGGAAGCCCTATCTCCTCTTTTAACGACGATTCCGTTGCAGTTACTGTCCTACCACATAGCAGTGATGTTAGGAAAAAATGTCGACCAACCAAGAAATCTTGCAAAATCAGTAACGGTAGAATAATAATAGTTAGGACTAAAAATTTATCCAGTTCTTTTAAAACCCTCATATTTTTGAGGGTTTTTCTATAAATGCCATTTAGAAATCCGTAATATATAGTATGTTTTATTATCAATATTTATTATGCGTGCATAATTTTTTGCAATATTTCCTTTTTAATATCATTTTATTATTTATATTGCTCTACTAAATTTAACTAATTTCCAAAGATGAAAACATTATTAAAGATTGTGATGTTGTTTTGCTGTGCGACAACGTTTGCGCAAACAACAGTAAAAGGTACTGTGACGGATAACAGCGGACAGCCTTTACCAGGTGCTAATATTATTATTGATGGCACTACAACCGGAACAATTTCCGATTTTGACGGAAATTACACATTAGCGTACAATCAATCGCCACCATTTAAGGTTACGGTAAGTAGCGTTGGCTTTGAGTCTCAAACCCAAGAAGTCACTACGAATCCTCAAACGCTTAATTTTGTTTTGAACGAAGGAACATCTTTGGATGAAGTGGTTATTTCCGCTTCGAGAACTCCTGAGCGTATTTTTGAATCACCCGTTACGGTAGAACGTTTTGGACTTAAAGAAATAAAAAACACAGCTTCTGCTAGTTTTTATGAAGGTTTAGAAAACTTAAAAGGTGTCGATGTTAATACGAATAGTTTGACGTTTAAATCCGTCAACACTAGAGGTTTTGCCACATTTGCAAATACTCGATTTATGCAATTGGTTGATGGAATGGACAATTCATCTCCTGCACTAAACTTCCCAATCGGAAATTTAGTGGGGATGACCGAAACTGATGTCTTGAGCGTTGAGTTACTTCCTGGAGCTGCCTCTGCATTATATGGAGCCAACGCATTTAACGGAATTTTATTTATGCAAAGTAAGAGTCCTTTTGATTTTCAGGGATTAAGTGCATATCATAAACAAGGTATTACATCTCAAGACGCAGGAGGAGATAATACTTATAGAGATTCAGGAATCAGAGCCGGCTATAAATTCAGTGATAAGTTTGCTGCAAAAGTAAATTTTGGATGGTTAAAAGGAACCGACTGGACTGCAAATAATTATCAAGGAAAACCAGGAACAGGCGATACAAGAGCGAGCATAGGTTATGATGGATATAACATCTACGGTGATGAGGTTGCTACTAACATTAGAGCTGCTTCTGGAGGTTTAGGTATAATTCCAAATGTTGTAGTAAGTAGAACTGGGTACGAAGAGCGTGATTTAACCGATTATAACGCAGAAAGCATCAAAACAGATTGGGGATTGTATTACAGACCTTGGGGCAATGATTTCGAAATTCAGTACGTTGGTAAATTTGGCACAGGAAATACCATATACCAAGGAACCAATAGATATAATATTAAAGGTTTTTCACAACAACAACATAAACTGGAATTCAAAAACAGTAATTTCTTCTTGAGAGGTTACGTAGTTAGTGATAAATCCGGTGATTCTTATGACATGGTGTTTACAGGTATAAATATCAATAGATTATGGAAGCCAGATTCCGTTTGGTTTGGACAATATATCCAAACATATGCAGGAGCAACTTTAGGAGGTGCAACGGATGCTCAAGCACATGCTGCTGCCAGAGAAGTAGCTGAAACTGGGAGATTTGAACCTGGAACACCAGAATTTCAAAATGCTTTCGATCAAGTGACACAGGATCCCAATTTAGCAACAGGTTCTAAATTTTCAGATAATTCAAAGTATTATCATGGCGATGCAAATTACAACTTCAGTCATTTATTGGATGTCGTTGATATTCAAGTAGGAGGATCTTTCAGACGTTATGAGCTGAATTCATCTGGTACTATTTATACAGATTTTGATGGCCCTATTCCTTATTCAGAATTTGGTGTTTACACGCAATTGCAAAAAGAATTGGAATTGAGCAATGATATGAAGTTGAAATTAACAGGATCCGCGAGATTTGACAAATCTGAATTCTTTGATGGGTTTGTTTCACCTAGGGTTTCAGCTGGTTTGACTGTCAACGAAAATCACAATATTAGAGCATCTGTTCAGACGGGTTTTAGAAACCCCACAACACAGGATTTGTTTATTGGATTAGATGCTGGTAGAGCTATTTTAGTAGGTTCTGCACCAGACAACTTGGATAGATATGTGAGGGATTATCCCGTTAGTGCTGCTGGACAAGCTGGATTTGG
>JBBSLN010000009.1:0-18398 GCA_038255205.1 Flavobacteriales bacterium | reverse complement strand
ATTCTTGGAAACACATATCATTTATACTTGAGACCTCAAACTTCCATATTGGAACAAGCTGGAGGGCTTCATAAGTTTATGAACTGGGATCGGAATATTTTGACGGATTCGGGTGGTTATCAAGTATATTCCTTATCTGCAAATCGAAAAATTAAAGAAGAAGGCGTTAAATTTAAGTCGCATATCGATGGTAGTTACCATGTCTTTACGCCTGAAAATGTGATGGAGATCCAACGAGTCATCGGAGCTGATATCATTATGGCATTTGATGAATGTACGCCATATCCTTGTGATTATCGGTACGCACAACGAAGTATGCACATGACCCATCGCTGGTTAGATCGATGTATCAATCATCTGGAAAAGTTGCCTTTTAAATATGGATATAGTCAAACATTTTTTCCTATTGTTCAAGGGAGTACCTATAAAGATTTACGCCAACAATCTGCCGAATACATAGCAAACGCTGGTGCAGAAGGCAATGCTATTGGTGGTCTTTCTGTTGGCGAACCAGCCGAAGAGATGTATGCCATGACTGAAGTGGTAACAGCCATTTTGCCAGAAGATAAACCGCGGTATTTAATGGGGGTTGGAACGCCCATCAATATTCTCGAAAATATAGCGCTCGGAATTGATATGTTTGATTGTGTAATGCCTACGCGAAATGCCAGAAATGGGATGCTTTTTACGGCTCATGGAACTATAAATATTAAAAATAAAAAATGGGAAGCCGATTTCTCACCCGTTGATGAAATGGCCATGACTTTTGTGGATACTGATTATACAAAGGCTTATCTACGACATTTATTTACTGTCAACGAACGTTTGGCAGCACAGATTTCCACAATCCATAATCTCGGATTTTATATGTGGTTGGTGAGAGAGGCCAGAAAACATATATTAGTTGGAGATTTTAGGACTTGGAAGGATATGATGGTGAAACAAATGGATAAACGACTTTGAGTTTAGAGTACAGAGTTGAGTTCAGAGTTCAAAATTCAAATTTTTTTGTGAACAATAAAATTAAAAACATAATCAGTAAATAATTAGAATTGAAAATCCTCGATTGGTACATATTGAAACGTTATCTCTTCACATTCTTGATGATGTTGTTGCTGTTTATACCTATAGGGATTACCGTAAACCTCGCGGAAAAAATCGGAAAAATACTTGAGAATGAAGTGCCTTTTGGAGATGTGGCCCTATACTATTTGAATTTTACAATTTATTTTGCTAATCTTCTATTTCCATTGTTTTTATTTCTTTCTGTGATTTGGTTTACTTCAAAATTGGCAAATAACACAGAAATCGTGGCTTTTTTAAGTTCGGGAGTGTCCTACTTTAGATTCATGAGACCTTATATGATAGGAGCAACGGTTGTTTCAATTTTCGCTTTGATTCTTGGATTGTATTTGGCACCAAAGGCAAGTAGAGGCTATAATCAGTTTATTTATGAGCATTTGAAAAAAGGCACTGCGGATATGCAAACACAGAATATCTTCCGGCAAATTAATGATAATGATTACATCTACGTTTCTAATTTTGATACGAAACAGAAGATTGGCAATAACTTTACCTATGAACATTTTGAGGGCAATAAGCTAAAGTACAAACTGTTCGCCAATACCATTTCATATTCTGAAAAGGATAGTTCGTATCGCCTTTTCAATTATGTTAAGAGAACAATAGGTGATAACGAAGATATACTTGAGATTACCAGAAGAAAGGATACGCTTTTCACCTTTGACATGGACGATTTGACACCTGTAGAATATATTGCTGAAACACTTCCTTATGGCGAATTAAATAATTTTATAAAGAAGGAAAAGGCGAGGGGTTCGTCCAATATTGGCAGATATGAAGTTGTGAAATATAAAAAATGGAGCTTACCGGTTTCTGTATTTATTTTAACCATTATTGCGGTCGCTGTATCTTCCATTAAAAGACGAGGAGGAATGGGCGTTAATCTTGCCATAGGAATTGCCATTGCCATGGTGTATGTATTCTTTGACAAGGTCTTTGGTGTGATGGCAGAACAATCAAATTTTCCACCGCTGGTTGCAGTGTGGTTTCCTAACGTAGTTTTCGGTATTTTAGCCATATACATGCTCTACAATGCAAAACGCTAAACTAAAAAACTATCTCCATCTTCATTTTTTAGTATTTATTGCAGGCTTTACAGCTATTTTAGGTGAGCTTATATCTATTGGTTCCATTCCACTTGTTTGGTATCGAATGTTCATTGCGGGAATCTTAATGTTTTTTTATATCAAGCTCATACGACTTAAAATTAAAGTTGATACACGCACGATGTTTCGGTTTTTTGCGGCAGGTGTGATTATTGCATTGCATTGGATTACTTTTTTCGAAGCTATTAAGCAGTCCAATATATCCATCACGCTGGCTATGTTTTCTACAGGTGCTTTTTTCGCTTCGTTCATCGAACCGTTAATTTATAGAAGACGTGTTATTTGGTATGAAATTCTATTTGGAATAATTGTGGTCATTGGCGTAATTCTCATCACGCAGAGCGAAATCAAATATATCAACGGTATTCTACTCGGCATTTCTTCTGCTTTATTTTCAACCTTATTTGCCGTGCTAAATGGAAAATTTATCGAGAAACATAATGCAACGGTCATTTCATTTTATGAATTTATCAGTGGCGTGACTTTTATTACCTTATTCATCTTAATTTTTAGAGGAGGGTTTTCGAAAGGATTTTTCATTCTGTCAACTAATGATTGGATATTTTTGTTCATATTGGCTTCCATTTGCACTGCATACGCATTTATTGGAGCGGTGCAGGTGATGAAGTTAATAAGTCCATATACCGTTGTGCTCTCCTATAATCTGGAACCTATTTATGGAATAACTTTGGCATTGTTTCTTTTTCCCGAAACCGAAACAATGAGTCCCCAGTTTTACTATGGGGCTATTTTAGTGTTGCTCACTGTCTTAACAGATGGAATTATTAAGAATTCTAAATTGTTCAAAAAGAAAAATACCATAACGACGAAAGCCGATTAAATTTTTATCTTTGTGAACTAACTTAATATTAAACTTAAATTTCTATGGAGTATTTAGAATTTGAGCTTCCCATTAAAGAATTAGAGGAACAACTTGAGAAATGTCAAGTTATCGGTGAGGAGAGCGATGTGGATGTGACCGAAACTTGCAAGCAAATCGAGAAGAAGCTGATTGCAACCAAAAAGGATATTTATAAAAACCTGACTGCTTGGCAACGTGTGCAGTTATCACGTCATCCAAACAGGCCTTACACCATGGACCATATACGAGCACTTTGTGGTGATTCGTTTTTAGAACTACATGGGGACCGAAATGTGAAAGATGATAAGGCGATGGTCGGCGGTCTTGGTAAAATTGGTGACCAGAGCTATATGTTTATTGGCCAACAAAAAGGATATAACACAAAGACCAGACAGTATAGAAATTTCGGAATGTCTAATCCGGAAGGATATCGTAAAGCATTGCGATTAATGAAATCGGCCGAGAAATTTAATATTCCCGTTGTGACGTTAATTGATACACCTGGAGCCTATCCGGGGTTAGAGGCCGAAGAGCGCGGACAAGGAGAAGCAATTGCTCGCAATATTTTGGAAATGACTCGACTTAAAGTCCCGATTATCTGTGTGATTATTGGTGAAGGAGCTTCTGGTGGCGCACTTGGTATCGGTGTAGGAGATAAGGTATTGATGCTTGAAAACACATGGTATTCTGTTATTTCTCCTGAATCCTGTTCTTCAATATTATGGAGAAGCTGGGAGTTCAAAGAGCAAGCTGCTGAAGCTTTAAAGTTAACCGCTATTGATATGAAAAAAATGCATTTGGTAGATGATATTATCAAAGAACCTCTTGGTGGTGCACATACAAATAGAGAGGAAACATTTGTTGCTGTTCGCGATGCCATTGTAAAGTGTTATGAAGAATTAAAAAACTTATCACCAAAAGATTTGGTAAAGAAAAGAATGGATAAATATGCTAGTATGGGAGTTTATAAAGGTTAAAACATACGTGTCATACTAGAAAATAAAACTGAAGTGGCACACTTCGGTTTTTTTTATCGCTATTAACAATATTATTTAGTTATTAACAGTTAAATTGTTGAAGACCTGTTAAGATCGAAACATAAATAAGTGATTTTCTTCTTAACAATTTATTTACTTTCGCTTTCATGAAACAAACCAACCCAATCCAAGGATACAAAGTCGATAAGAGCACCATTATTAGTTTGGAAAAAGGAAAAATACCTCCTCAAGCCATTGATTTAGAAGAAGTTGTGCTAGGCGCAATGATGATTGATAAAAAAGGTGTAGACGAAGTCATTGATATTTTGAGCCCTGATGCTTTCTATAAAGATGCGCACAAACATATCTTTGAAGCCATTTTCAAATTATTCGAAAACAGTGAACCTGTTGACTTATTAACCGTTTCCAGTCAATTAAAGAAAGACGCAAAACTGGAATTGGTTGGAGGCGATTTTTACCTCATTTCTTTGACTCAAAGAGTGTCTTCTTCTGCGCATATTGAGTTCCATGCGCGTATCATTCTTCAGAAATTCATCCAACGTAGTTTGATTAAAATTTCGAGTGAAATAATCGAGGACGCCTATGACGAGACACGAGATGTTTTTGATTTATTGGATACTGCGGAAGCAAAACTTTATGAAGTAACCCAAGGGAATATCAAAAAATCGACCGAAACGGCTCAAAGCTTGGTAATTCAGGCCAAGAAGAAAATCCAAGATATTTCAAACAAAGAAGGTTTGAGTGGTATTCCATCAGGTTTTACCAAATTAGATAGACTGACGTCAGGTTGGCAAGAAAGTGATTTGATTATTGTTGCGGCGCGTCCCGGTATGGGTAAAACCGCGTTGACATTGTCAATGGCTCGTAATATTGCGGTTAACCAAAATATTCCGGTGGCTTTTTTCTCTTTAGAGATGTCTTCGGTACAATTGATAACCCGTTTAATTTCCAGTGAGACAGGATTATCATCAGAAAAATTGCGTACAGGCAAGCTCGAAAAACATGAGTGGGAACAATTAAATGTCAAGGTTAAAGCATTAGAGAAAGCACCTTTATTTATTGACGATACACCATCACTTTCCATTTTTGACCTTCGAGCAAAGGCACGTCGATTGTCCTCACAATATGGCATTAAATTGCTTGTGATTGATTATCTGCAATTGATGACGGCAGGAGGTAGCCAAAAAGGATTTGGAAATCGTGAACAGGAAATCTCCACCATTTCACGTAACCTTAAAGCGTTAGCTAAAGAATTGAGCATTCCTGTCATTGCCTTGTCACAGTTATCGCGTGCCGTTGAAACACGTGGTGGAAGCAAACGCCCATTGCTTTCCGACCTTCGTGAATCGGGTGCGATTGAGCAAGATGCGGATATTGTATCGTTTATATACCGTCCTGAATACTACAAAATTGATGAATGGGACGACGATGACCACACTCCAACGGAAGGTCAGGCTGAATTTATCGTGGCGAAACATAGAAACGGTGGTCTGGAAAACATACGTTTGAAGTTCATTGGACATCTTGGTAAATTCGACAACTTGGATGATTTTGATACGCCATTTGGCGAATTCCATAGTAAGATGAATGCAGCTGCTAATGACGACACATTCAAATCGGGTAATTTCCCTACGCCGAATGACGCCTTTGGACCGCCAGTGCAAGAGGATGAAGAGGATAATGATGTGCCGTTTTAATTTTATAATCTTTACCTTTTCTTATAGAAAAAATTAAAGATTAAAATTAACTTTGCGGGCTATTAAAACAAAAGATGGAGTCTCATGGATAAAATTCGTACAACTAACACCTTACTATTAGTTCTCGTAATTCCTGTTATTTTCTATTTACTAAAGTTGTTGTCCTTCATCTTCATCCCTTTAGTGTTTTCAATGTTTATTGCCTTGCTATTCTTACCGCTGATGCGATGGTTGGGGAAGCGAGGGGTTCCTAAAGTTATCAGTATTGCAATTGTTATTTTATTGATTCTTTGTGGAATGGCGCTGACTGCAGAATTGATACATCTGTCAAGCAAACAAATTATGTCATCCGATAGTACCTTTTTTGCACAGGCGGAAGAAAAGATAAGAGCCCTAAAACAATCTTTGGAAGCTTTTTTTGGAACAACACTGGGAACAGAAGACAGTCTAAAGTCACAAATTTTAGAAAAAGATAGTTTGGGTAAAGTATTTGGATTTGTAGGAAATCTATTGAGCATGTCCTTAACAACTGCCTTTTTTACGGTTTTATGGTTGGCGGAATCAATCAATGTTCAAAAGCTCTTAAATGTCACAATCCTCAAACAGAAACATACGTCAGTAAAAACATTTCTCAAAATTGAAAATGACTTAATCAAGTTTATAAAAGTCAAATTCTTGGTGAGTTTAGGAACGGGACTTGGTATCGGGTTGGCATGTGTTTTTTTCGATGTGAGCTTTCCTATTTTCTGGGGATTGTTTGCATTCATCATCAATTTTGTTCAAATGATAGGCTCCTTTATTTCTGTGATAGCTTTGGCAATTTTTGCCTTTGTGGAAATCCAATTAATGGGTACATTGTTCTTTTTTATCCTATCCATAACGATGGTACAGGTGATTTTTGGTGCAATTCTCGAACCGATTTTCATGGGAAAATCATTTTCAATAAACATCATTACGGTTTTGGTCATGTTGATGTTTTGGGGTTTCATCTGGGGAATTCCAGGTATGATTATGTCCATTCCTATTACAGTATTCATAAAAATCATATTGGAACAATTTCCAAACACAAGAGTCATTGCAAGTCTTCTTTCTGGGCAGGAATTGATTGTTAAGAAATAAATTGAGCCTAATATTTCCTTAAAGTATTCTAATGAGGTATAATTTTTGAGTATCTTTCGATTTACGATTTATAGAGTCTTTTCTATATATTCTATTTTCTAAAGCGTATAATTTTGAAAAAGATAATTTCATTCCTATTTTTTATTTTCATATCAGCGAGTACATTTGCATCCTATATTCTAATTCCCATGGATGCGGAAGGCCAAAAAAATCATTTGAAAGCTTACGGTGTTACTTACTGGTCTTTGGAAAAACAACTCAAAGTAAATTGGTTGCTGAATTATAGAGGAGGTTCTTTTTTGCTTCCGGACACAGAACTTATACAGCGCGAATGCCAAATTCGCGGTGTATCTTACGAAGTCTTATCCGACGCTAAAACAGAGGAAATATTAAATCTTATCGCTAGTCCATCGCAAAACATGGAAGCTGTCATTTTAGAAAAAGCGCCAAAAATAGCAGTCTATTCGCCAAAAGGTAACCTACCCTGGGATGATGCTGTAACGATGGTGTTGACCTATGCCGAAATCCCGTATGACGTCATTTATGATGAAGAAGTCCTGAATGATGCATTGGTCTTATATGATTGGTTGCATTTGCACCATGAAGATTTTACAGGACAGTTCGGAAAGTTTTATAGAGCTTATAAATCTGCAGCTTGGTACATCGAAGAGAAGAAAGAAGCGGAAGCATTGGCGACCAAATTAGGCTATAGCAAGGTTTCAGAAGAAAAACTCGATGTTGCCTTAAAAATTCGCAACTATGTAATCGGAGGTGGTTTTATGTTCGCCATGTGTAGTGCAACCGATAGTTTTGATATAGCGCTTTCGGCCGAAGGTGTCGATATTTGCGAACCTATGTTTGATGGTGATGCGAGCAATCCCAATTATCAGAATCAAATTGATTATAACAAGACCTTTGCTTTTAAGGATTTTATCTTGGAGCGCAACCCGAATGTTTACGAATTCTCTTCAATCGATATGACTAATAAACGTCAGATTCTCCCAACTTTGGATTATTTCACATTGATGGATTTTTCCGCCAAATGGGATCCGGTCCCTACGATGCTTTGTCAGAATCACACAGCCTTGGTTAAAGGTTTTATGGGCCAGACCACCTCTTTTACCAGAGATGAAATAAAATCCAACGTCTTGGTTTTAGGAGAAAACAAGAGCAATGGTGAGGCGAAATACATTCATGGTATCAAAGGAAAAGGTTTTTTTACGTTTTATGGAGGCCATGATCCAGAAGATTATACGCACAAAGTAGGTGATCCCAAAACTGAATTGGAACTCCATCCGACCTCTCCAGGTTATCGGTTGATTTTGAACAATGTCCTGTTTCCAGCAGCAAAAAAGAAAAATCAGAAGACTTGAAAGATGTAAGAATATAAGTATCTTCGTCATCTTTTAAATTTTTTATCCCCACTATTTTATGATTTCAGAACGAATCAACAATTGGTTCAACCTTTCCAAGCAATACTTCTTCACATATAAGAATGGCTTTTTCAATCTTTCTTATCTGTCGAACTCACCAGAATTAATTGTCAAGAGTTGTAAGAGGATGCCCTTTATGAAAGTTGACGAAGAAAAACAAATGCTTTATGCCGATACACCCTTTGTCAAAGGTGAATTTTATTATGTAGAACTGGAACAAGGTCTTTGGATTATGAGTTCTGTCATGGACTATAAAAACAATGTATCGTATAAACCAGTTTACGATCAAATGTTACCAGCAGACTATTACTGCATTTCAATAAACATTGTAGAGAATGAGTTTATGTCGAGCTTTTATGAGTTTGATAATTATAAAGTTGAGAACCATTCCATATCTTTTTTAAAGCCTAAAAAAGATTTTTTGAATTGTCATTTCAAAGGGTCACATGAAAAAATGTATATGGTCTATTTCGATAAGAACTGGCTCAAAAAGAATATTTTGAACTCTCCCAATCTTAATCCAGCGACTGAATCATTATTCTCTAATGACGAGATTGGCTATATGAATTATCGATATAGCGGAATTGCTTTTGAATCTCTGATAGAAAATTTGCCAAAAATCTTGCATGAATCTCCGATGCCGAATCTTTTAGAATTGAAAAAAATTGCTTATGATTTTTTTGAAATGTTCATACAATCATTAGAAGAACGTAAAAAGCTACCATCTGATAAAGTAGTTGGCAAAGATCAAATCATGATCGAAAAAATTGAACATTTTCTGATGGGAAACTTATATTCAAAGTTTCCTGGCATTGATAGCCTATCATTGCAGTTTAAAATCTCTCCGACGCGACTCAAACAAAATTTTAAGATAGTCTACGGCATGCCGATTTTTAAATACTTCCAAAAAAAACAAATGGAATTGGCATTTCATCGACTTAAGGATGAGGACTTAATGGTAAAAGAGGTCGCGCAGCTTTTTGGATATGAGAATAAAAGTAAATTCTCCAGTACGTTTCAAAATCAACATGGACTTCTGCCTTCAGCGGTTAGAAATAAATAATCTGTACTTCTTCTTATTCCTATAATTTCATACGTTTAAACGAATTTATTCTACATTTGGTCGGATAAATTTGTCTTTTTGGGCTATTTATGTCTTATCGGGCTATTCCTAATATTTCAATCTTCCATAGTTTTGCTTCATAATAATAAATAAACCCAAATCATTATGAAACTAAAATTTTACTTTATCCTTTTATTTTGCTACAACCTGTCACACGCTACTTACTATGCAGAAGTTACACGTATCGACCCTTTAATTGGAGGTGCAACCTATATGCTTAATCAAACGCCAAATGCTTTACAACTGCCAGTATGGTTTTGCGCCTCGGGTAATTCCCAACCGACGCTTGCCACTATGTACAGAATATCCTGGTACCGAAATACGATTGATGCTTCAACAGGTGGCGTTTTAATTAGCCAATCGGATGTATCTACACTAAATCAAGTTAATATTTCGGACACAAAATCTTTTTTGCCTGATACGTCCGTGTTTGGGACTTTCTACTATTATGCCGTATTGTCAAACCCATCTTCCACAGGATGTGGCATGTCTGATAGCTTGACTTCATCAACGCAAAGAATCGATGTACAGATACCTGCTACACATTTAAATTTTGATGGAGTCGATGATTACATCAGTGTAAATATTGGCGCGCCCAATTTTATAGAAAATAATTTTACACATGAACTTTGGTTTAGAACCACAAGTCCAAACGGCTCTTTATTTACCAATGCCAATACGCCAGATGGATTTTCGCCAGCTTTCAATAGCACGATTTATTTGGAAAATGGCTATCTAAAAGCGTATATGTATAATGGAGGCCCACAATTTATAGCATCTTTTTCTACCTACAATGATGGTAATTGGCATCACGTTGCACATGTTGGAACACCAACAGAAAAAAGCTTATATGTAGATGGTGTATTGATGGGAACTGCCCCTTCAAATAATGTACACCCAACAATGGATTATGTCAACTTTGGAGTAAGCCGATTGTCCGAATCTTATTTTAATGGAGATATTGAGGATATCCGAATTTGGACCCAGGCAAGAACCATCGATGAAATAACGGCTTCCAAGTATTGCGAAATGCAAGGCAACGAACCTGGCTTATTGGCTTATTATAAATTTAATCAAGGGTTTGATGGTTTAGATAATACGGCTATCACAATTTTGAGCGATGCTATTGCAAATAACAATGATGGAACACTGTACAATTTTGCTTCAACAGGTACCTCAAGTAATTGGTCAGCAGGTTCTCCTGTAACAACTGGCTCAATTTTACCATCTGTACCTTCTGTAACGACTCCTGTAATCTATGCACAAAACGATTCGGCAACTGAATTGTCAGCAACTTCAGGTGGAACAGGGTTAATGTGGTATTCAACAGCAACAGAAGTAACTGGTTCTGCATCAGCACCAATGCCAAGTACAGAAACAATTGGTTCTACTTCCTACTGGGTAGCAAGCACAAATGGGAACGGCTGCGAAAGTGGACGTGTCGAAATTGTTGTTAATGTAAATGCAGCTGCAACGCATCTAAATTTTGATGGTGTTGATGATTGGGTAAGTATAAATATTGGAGCTTCTAATATTCAAGAATCAAATTATACACACGAGCTTTGGTTTCAAACAGCAAGTGCTACCGGAACCTTATTTAACAACACAGATATTGAAATTTCAAATTCAGGTCAGTTTAACAAAACGATATATCTCCAAAATGGTACTATCAATTCATATGTCTATGATGGGGTAGCACATACCATATCATCTACTGCTACTTATAATGATGGTAATTGGCATCACGTTGCAGAGATTGTTACAGGCACTGAAAGAAGTTTATATGTTGACGGTGTTCTAATTGGTACAGATCCTCATTTTTCCGGTCAAGATTTGGGTTTTATAACTTTAGGCGCAAGTCTTTTGACACCAGGAATTTATTTTAATGGAAATATAGATGAAGTTCGCATTTGGAACAAAGTAGTGTCTATAGATGATATTAATAGAAGACAAAATTGTGAACTGCAAGGATCAGAAGATGATTTAGTGGCATACTATAAATTCAATGAAGGTATTGATACCCAAGATAATTCAGCAATAACTACTTTAACTGACGCTGCGGGAAATAGCAATGATGGTACATTGAATGAGTTTCAACTATCTGGAACATCAAGCAATTGGAGAGCAGGTTCGCCAATAATAACGGGTTCCACGATTCCAGAAGCACCAACAGTAACAACACCTATAACATATTCCGAAGGCGATGATGCAGATCCATTGACAGCGACTTCGGGTGGTGTAGGCCTATTATGGTTTACTACAGAAACTGGAGGAACAGGATCCCCAACAGCATTTACGCCTGATACTTCAGTAATTGGTACAACATCATATTGGGTAAGTAGCACAAATGATAGCGGTTGTGAAAGCGAACGTATGGAAATTGTAGTTACCGTGAACGAAGTTTTGGGGATCGGAGAGGTTTTACTGTTAAACAACATAAGAGTATATCCTAATCCAACAAACGGATTACTGACTGTATCGAATACTTCAACAACAGGTTTACAGATATCAGTTTATGATATTAATGGAAGATTATTGTTGAACAAGAATTTCGGTCAAGATGATAATACAATAGACATTTCAAATTTTAGTAATGGAATGTATCTCTTAACGATAAAAACAGATTTAGGGGAAATTTCCAAAAAAGTGATTAAAAATTAGGGTCATAATCTTTTGGTTCTAAAGGTCGCAGTGATGCGGCCTTTTTTTTGTTTGGGTATGTATAACAAAAAAGCCAAGATAATTTCATACATTTAAATAAAATTAAGACGATAGCAACAAAAGAATTGAAATTAAATAAAATCCAAATTCTAAAATCCTGTAGTTTTAAACCCCAGAAGAAGCTTTTGTATTATTTTTTGGCAAAGATAAAGATGGTGACAAATTAGTCGGCCAAAAAGACTTCATGGAAGCACTTGATGACATTAGAAATTAAAAAACATAAAATAACCTACATTTGAAATACGCCCTAAAACAATTTTTCCGACTTCTATTATATTCTACACTGTTTTGGTCATTTGTGTTTTGTCTTTTTATATTAATAAGATATTATGGAAGGCATCAGGAACAGGTCAATCCAGTTCAGTTGAGCAAAGTAATTTCTGTTACTGAATATTTGTGGTTTGGAGTTGTTTTAGGAGTAATGGTTGCCTTGGTCTATACAATCATTGAATTTTTTTTCGACAAGTACTTATCCAAATCACTTCATTTAGGATTTATAATACTTTTTAAATCCATTATCTACCTATTATTCTTAATATTTTCGCTTACGTTCATTGCATTTTTGGCGGAAGATTATATTGACGTTGATTTTCCGAATGAACGAGGTTGGTGGATATCAAATAGAATTTTTTGGCTGGTCACGATTTATTTTATCATCTGCTCCTTGGTTTTTTCATTCATTAGATTGGCAAATGATAAGTTTGGGAAGGGTGTTATCTTAAATATGCTATTGGGTCGCTATCGCAAGCCAAGAGAAGTCTATCGCATATTTATGTTTTTAGATTTGAAATCCTCAACCACCCATGCCGAAAACCTAGGTGACATTAAATACAGTAATTTGATTCAAGACTGTTTTTTCTATCTCAATAGAATTGTGAAAAAGCATAATGCAGAAATCTATCAATATGTCGGTGACGAAGCTGTATTGAGTTGGAAATTAAAAAAGGGCATAAATACGGCGCATTGTATTAATCTGTTTTTTGATTTTGATAAGAATTTAAAAAGGCACACAAAATACTATAAAGAAAGGTACGGGATAGTTCCCGAGTTTAAGGCCGGTATTCATGCGGGAAAAATTATAATTGCCGAAGTTGGAACTATAAAAAAGGAATTGGCATATCATGGTGACGTTATAAATACCACTGCGAGAATACAAAGTCAATGTAATGACTATAACGAATCCCTGCTAATGTCAGAAGAACTATTGGATAAATTAAAATTCACACGTTTTTACAAATCAGAATTGATTGATAATGTGCTGCTGAAAGGGAAAACCGAAGAATATAAGATCTATGCCATCCATAAGACCTACTGATGATATTCGTATGGTCTAAAATGAATATCTCAGAGCCAAACCTGTGTAGTCTTCACCTCTAAAAGTACGACCTCCTACAGGCGTTACATCCACTGAAGAGCCGTTGGTCTTGTGCATTTCAGGTATTAAAATTCCTGATGCAGCTCCAAGACCATATCCCAATAAAAGATCTGTCAAAAAGTGTTGGCCAGCTTGCAATCTAAAATAACCCACTGTAGCAGGTAAAACAGCCGCCGCCGCCCAGATATATCCTTTGCCAGTAGCATCAGGATTATAATCGCAATACACTTTGGCAGCAAAGAATGAAGCCGTAGCTGATGCCGCAACATGACCTGAATAAAATGAGCGTTGCCCATTCTTACTGGTACGGCGTCCTATATCGTTATTTTCATCATATACATAGGGTCTTGAACGATTTACTAAACCGGCAGTCACCGCATATAGAGCCGAGGTTGTTGAGAGACTTTGAAGATACATACCAATAAACTGGCCTGTATGGTCGTTGATATCGTCATTGAACAATAATCCAAGAGGCAATATAAAAGAAGCCGCAAATGGTACATCACTAAATTTATTAGCATCTTCTGAACTTTTTCCAGCGGACCAACGATCAATAAAATTAATGTCATTTGGGTCTAAAGCATTGACTGCATCTTCTGTAATGTCATCTTTATTTTGTATAAGGAGCAAACCATAGGCACTCGTTCCAAAGGCAGCAGCTGTCCAGATGCCATCGCGAGTCCAATGCCATTCGTATGGGGAGTTGCTTTTTTGAGCGCTGGATGTTGTATAAATTAAGACTACAAATATTAGGGCAAATTTTTTCATAATGATAGTTTCTTATTGATTTAGGGAATAACTTTTACACTGTTTAATAATTGGCGAAAATAGAGAATCAGATATCTGTCTATTAGTCTATATGATTTAAAAATTGACTGAATTATCCCAAATCAATTATAGATTGAATAATTCTGTGAAATAAAAAATCCGATTCCTTGAAGAATCGGATTATTATAAGCGAAATGTGATTATTATTTTGGCGAAACGCCTATTTTTTTACTTGTTTAGCAATCACTTCAAAAGCTGCTGGATGGTTCATCGCCAAATCTGCAAGCACCTTACGGTTCAAACTGATATTGTTGGCTTTGATTCCTCCCATAAATTTTGAATATGACATTCCGTGTAATCTGGCTGCTGCGTTGATACGCGTAATCCATAAAGAACGGAAATTTCTCTTTTTTACTCTACGGTCTCTGTACGAATATGACATCGCTTTGTCAACCGCATTCTTTGCTACTGTCCAAACGTTTTTACGTCTTCCGAAGTAACCTTTTGCTTGCTTAAGAACCTTTTTTCTTCTGGCTCTCTTTGCTACTGAATTTACTGATCTTGGCATTTCTTATTTGTTTTTTTGTAGTAGGCGGTCGATAATCGACACTTTATCTTTTTCAACTTCGCAAATCAAAGATTTTCAATCTGCAATCGTTAATCTTTCGGCCTAACTCCAGGGTTTATAATATTTGTTTTTAACCGGTTAAAAACGTGTTACTTTAAACGCAACATGATTTTAACATTGTTCTCGTCCGCCTTGTGCACCAAAGTGTCATGGGTTAGGGCGAGTTTACGCTTTTTAGATTTTTTAGTCAAAATATGACTTTTAAAAGCGTGTTTTCTCTTGATTTTACCAGTGCCAGTAAGCTTGAATCTTTTCTTGGCACTAGATTTTGTTTTCATTTTCGGCATTTCTCCTAATTTTTATGTTACGTTTCGCTTATTATCTTTATACATTTTCAATTCCATTACAGTTTGCTAACTCAGCGGAGTCGAAGTTATTTTCCTTTTTTCGGCGCAATGAACATAGTCATACGCTTTCCTTCCAATCTTGGCATTTGTTCAACTTTACCAAATTCCTCAAGGTCTTGAGCCAATTTCAATAATAAAATTTGCCCTTGTTCCTTAAAAACAATCGAACGTCCTTTAAAGAATACGAATGCCTTTAACTTGGCACCTTCTTTTAAGAACTTTTCAGCATGTTTCTTTTTAAAATCATAATCGTGGTCATCGGTTTGAGGACCAAAACGAATTTCTTTAACAATGACCTTGGTAGCTTTCGCTTTTAAGGCTTTGTCCCGTTTCTTTTGTTCGTAAAGAAACTTTTTATAATCCATCACCTTACAAACTGGAGGATCAGCCTTTGGTGAAATTTCAACAAGGTCAACACCTTGTTCTTCGGCCATGGCCATTGCTTCTTTGGTGGTATAAATACCAGTTTCAATATTATCGCCTACAAGTCTTACCTTTTCTGCTCTAATCTTGGAATTGATTTTGTGTTGCTCCTCCTTTTCAGTTCTCCTGAAGCTACCCCTTGTTCTACGTATTGCTATGGCTTATATATTTTAATTAAACTTATTTTATTTAAATGTCTTTAAGGTCTTATTTATCTCCTCTTCAACAATTTTCGAGAAGTCTATTACACTAATCATGCCTAAATCTTCTCCGCCATGTTGACGTACACTGATCATGTTTTCACCCTCCTCATTCTCCCCAATGATAATCATATAGGGGATTTTCTGCATTTCAGCTTCACGGATTTTCTTGCCAATCGTCTCATTTCTGTTATCAGCGAGGGCGCGAATTTCGTGATTTTCTAGCAAACTTAAAACTTTTTCACCGTATTTTTCATATTTCTCACTAATCGATAAGACGATTGCTTGGATCGGCATCAACCATAATGGGAAATTTCCGCCTGTATGTTCTAGCAAAATGGCAACAAAACGCTCCATGCTTCCAAAAGGCGCACGATGGATCATCACAGGTCTATGCAATTCGTTATCACTTCCTTTATAGGTTAAATCAAAACGCTCCGGTAAGTTATAATCCACTTGAATAGTGCCAAGTTGCCAATTTCTACCCAAAGCATCCTTCACCATAAAATCCAGTTTTGGACCATAAAAAGCAGCTTCGCCTTCAACAACTTCATAATCGAGACCTTTATCTTTGGCGGCATTAATAATCGCATTCTCGGCTTTATCCCAGTTTTCGAGATTTCCGATGTATTTTTCAGGTGTTTTAGGGTCTCTAACAGAAACTTGTGTTCTAAAGTTTTCAAAACCAAGAGAGCCAAACACATAAAGCACCAAATCTATAACATCCTTAAATTCTTTATCCAATTGGTCAGGAGTACAGAAAATATGCGCATCATCTTGCGTAAAACCTCTCACACGAGTCAATCCATGAAGCTCGCCACTTTGCTCATATCTATAGACGGTTCCAAATTCAGCATAACGTTTTGGTAATTCTTTATATGAAAATGGCCTATGGTTATAAATTTCGCAGTGATGCGGACAGTTCATCGGTTTCAATAGAAACTCTTCACCTTCAGCAGGGGTGTGAATAGGCTGAAAACTATCAGCACCATATTTAGCATAATGTCCAGAAGTAACGTACAGCTCTTTTTGACCAATATGTGGTGTAACCACCATTTCGTATCCAGCCTTTTTCTGTGCTTTCTTTAGGAAATTTTCTAGACGTTCGCGCAATGCAGCACCTTTTGGTAACCATAATGGTAGACCTTGTCCCACTTTCGAAGAAAACGTAAACAGCTCCAATTCCTTGCCTAATTTTCTATGGTCACGGTGCTTTGCTTCTTCTAATAATTCTAAATATTCTGTTAAGTCTTTTTGCTTTGGAAAAGAAATTCCATAAACACGGGTCAATTGCTTGTTTTTTTCATCACCTCTCCAATAGGCTCCAGCGACAGAGAGTAATTTTATAGCCTTTAGGATTCCAGTATTCGGAATATGGCCACCTCTGCACAAATCCGTAAACGTTGAATGGTCACAAAATGTAATGGTACCGTCCTCGAGATTTTCAATCAATTCGACCTTATATTCATTATTTTGTTCCCTATATAAGGACAAAGCCTCCGCTTTAGAAACCGAGCGCATATTAAAATCAAATTTCCCTCTTGCGATTTCTAGCATTTTATCCTCAATAATTTTGAAATCCTTTTCAGAAAGCGATTGTTCGCCAAGATCAATATCATAATAAAAGCCATTTTCAATCGCTGGGCCTATAGACAGTTTAACACCAGGATATAACTCTTCAAGAGCTTGTGCCAAAACGTGCGCAGTAGAATGCCAGAAAGCCTTCTTCCCTTGTTTATCATTCCATGTATATAAAACCAAAGACCCATTTGATGTGAGTGGAGTATGGGTTTCGACAGTTGTACCATTAAAATCAGCCGAAATTACATTTCTAGCTAACCCTTCACTAATACTTTTTGCAACATCCATAGGAGTTACATCAGTTTCAAATTGTTTAATACTTCCGTCAGGTAAAGTGATGTCAATCATAAATCAGTTTCTAATATAAGACTGCAAAGGTAACAGTATAAAGATTTCTATACAATATATATATAGGTATAAATTTTTAGTTCTATAGGCTAATATGTTTTTGGGCGTTTGGTTTACAAAAAAGTAAACCACCGCGCTTTCGCAACTCACTTTTTATAATTGCTTTCTGGCAATTATAAAAGAGTTCAAACAATTGCTCTATCGCTAACGCATTAGAAATGAGTATTGAAAAAACAATATGAATTAAATATTAAAAAAAGTTTAAAAAATAGTTGTGGTTAACCATAAAAGGGTAGTATATTTGCACCCTCGTAAAAACGGAAAGCCAATAGGCAAAACGTCAAAACGAAATGTTCTTTTCAATAACAAAGTGGTGATAAAAGAATATTTTATTTTTTTTCATTTTTTGTTTGCCAGAGAATAAAAAGGGTTTTATATTTGCACCCGCTAAAGGAGGAAATTCCTGAAGTAAAGAAGAAAAAAGTTCATTAACATATTGGATTGACAGCGTAGCGGGGCATTGGAAACGGTGCTTCGCACAAAAAGAGAACAAGTTATTTTGAGTACCGAGAATTGAGATTCCTTT
>JBBSLN010000008.1:0-19233 GCA_038255205.1 Flavobacteriales bacterium | reverse complement strand
GGTCACTAAACAATTCAATAAACACTTGGTCAAACTCATCGAGTCGTTGCGAGTAGCCGCTTTCCTGTAACGGTATGTTGGCATCTTGTATGGAAGCACGTAAGGAAACCTTATCACTCAACTTCCCAGAAATCTGCAAATCGAGTTCACTATTTAATACGGAATTTTGATTATTTCCAATCGTCACACCACGCGAAATACTTCCAGAAGTCGTCAATCCATCAAAAGGTGTAAAATTTTTGGTTAATGTAGATTGTTCGAGCTTGTACAAACGCTGTAAGTTGTTTGTGTTATTGACAATAATTCGTTCATCCAATTGAAAGTATTTTCGTGTAATAAAACTGGGATATCGTAAATAATCAATGAAAATAGAATCCGTCTCCACTGGTTTTTTAAAGGTTAATAATGCTTTTGAAAAATCAATATTGTAAAAGGAACTGTCGATAAGGACATTGTTTTTAGTTTTAAGAATGAATCGGCTGGCGTTGATGCTTACGGTATCCACTTGTATAGAATCTCTAACTGCAATTTTTTTCGTTCTGTAATTGGAAGTTGACTCTTGTGCAAAGGCGCAAGTGCAAAGGGAAAAAAGTAAAATTGAAATAATGATTTTCATCAAAAAATTTAACTAAAAGCAAAGTACATCTTTTAGTAAACTATATTAAATAAAAATTATTTCTTTTTATTCCTATTCTTGTTCAAAATCCTGTAAAAATTCCTCCATAGTAATCTCAAAATAAGCACATATTTTACAAAGTGTTAAAAAACTGATGTCTCGTTTGGCTTGTTCAATGCGTCCGAAATGAATTCCTGAATCTATGAGGCATTGCATTTGAGTTAGGCTCTTTTGCTTGCGTAACGTTTTTATCCTGTTGGATAAATTAAGTAGTTTATGTTTTTCGTCGGAATCCACCGATGGCAATGTGGAATAAAATTTAACCAACAAATATTACCGAACGGTAATTTTTTTATTATATTTGAAGTATTGACATTCATTTAATTACCAATACAGAGCAATTTAATGGACATCCGATTTACGGTATTAAAAAAAAACGTAAATTGTCTCTCATAAAAGTAGATTAAATGGAAATCAGAAAGTCGAACACTAACCGCACAAGACTTAAATGTGCAATTTAATCTTAACTATTATGAAAAATTTATTTTTTGCCTTGGCTTTTATGCTGATGGGAACTTTTGCTTTTGCGAATAACATTACGGACAAAAATATTGAAACAATAGCTACTGAAGTAGATGATATATCTTACATGAACACCATCGAAGTTAGAATTGAAACAAAAATTGTCTTCGAAGAAGTTGTTTGTTACAGAACTTGTTATTATCAAGGAGGAGAATTACTTGGATGTACTGCTTGGAAATGTGAGAAAATAAGTACTGAGTCTCTAGACCCAGTAGTTATACAACCATAATATTAATAGTAAGGTTTTGATTAATTTCAAAACCTTACTTAATTTAAATTTTATGACAATCAAAAGACTAATATTGTGCTGTGTAATATTTAGCTATTTAAATAGTCAATCCCAAAGTAAGGGGTATTGCGGTGTAATTGAATATACCATAGCAAAAAATATTGCTTATGATTACAAAGAAGATTACAAGATGATTTTTAATGATATTGCTTCTTATTCTGAAGAAATTAATATAGATAAGTCAAAAGCAGAATTAGTAAAAGACAATGTTGAGGGGATGCTTACCAATAAAATAATAAACGGTAGAAAAAATGAAACGCCTGCTTTTTATTATAACAATAAAGAAAATTTCTATTTTTCTGAAATTTGGGATAATGCGGTCATAGTAGTTAAAGAAAATCAATTTGATTGGAATTGGAAACTTCATTCTGAAATAAAGAATATAGGTAATTTTCAGTGTCAGAAAGCTAGTATAAAATTCAGAGGACGTAATTACATAGCTTGGTTTACTAGTCAAATTCCAGTAAAATATGGTCCCTGGAAATTTCAAGGATTATCGGGTTTGATACTTGAGGTCTATGATGAAAATTACTATTTGCATATTACAACCAGTTCGATAAAAATTGACGAAAGCAACGATTGCCCAATTACGTTCAATCCTGTTGTTTTAAAAGATGCTTTTACAATAGGTGAATATAGAAAAAAAATTATTGATCTTGCTAAAGAGCAATTTGCAAGAATATCCAGTAAGTTTCCAAAAGGAACCCCACCACTTATCCTTGATGAAAATTGTGAGGATTGCGATTCTGGTAGAATAGAAATTTTCGATGAAAAAAAATAGTGTTTTCTTTTTCTTGTTTTTCTTCACTTTTTGTTCTGTCGCGCAAACCACCATTATCGGCAGTGTTTCAGACTTGAATGGTCTTCCAATTCCTAATGTAAGTGTTGTCATAAAAAAGACTTATGATGGTGTAGTGGAATCTTACACATATACCAAAAATGACGGAACTTTTATCATAAAAACTCAAAATAAAAATGAACTGATATTAACCCTTTCCGCTCTCGGCTACAAAGAGGAAAGCTTTTCAATTGTAGTATCGGATTCTGTAGATACTATCACCCAAAAAGTTGTCATGCAAGAGGAGGGAATTAGCTTAAATGAAGTGATTGTAACTTCAGAGAAATCCATTAGGAGAAGAAAGGACACAATCATTTTTAAGGCATCAAAATTTGCCAATGGCACCGAACAATTGGTTGAAGATTTACTGAAAAAAATACCAGGAGTTTCCGTAGACCAAAATGGCACTATTAAAGTTGGAAATAAAGAAATAGAAAAATTAATGATCGATGGCGACGACATTTTTGAAAAAGGTTATAAAATTTTGTCCAAAAATATGCCAGCTCATCCGATTGAGGAAATTGAAATACTTCAAAAGTATTCAAATAACCGTTTATTGAAAAATATTGAAGAAAGTGAAAAAGTAGCCATAAATCTCAAATTAAAGGACGAAATGAAACGCATTTGGTTTGGTAATATCGAAGTTGGTGTTGGCAACTCTGATTTCTACCAAATAAAAGGTAATTTGATGAACTTCGGAAAAAGAAATAAATATTTCTTTTTGTCAAATCTAAATAATATAGGTTTTGACAGTACTGGAGATTTGGATAACTTAATAAGACCAATGAAAACTGATGAAATTGATATCTTGGGCGATAACCAACACTTAAGAAATTTAATAAATCTATCACCTGATGCACTAAATTTCAAAAGAAATAGAACAAATTTTAACAATTCAGAAATGGTGTCTTTAAATGCCATTTTCAACCCCACAGAAAAACTAAAAATTAAGACTCTTGGTTTTTTCAATTGGGATGAAAAGGATTTTTTCAAAAATACAATTGACAATGTAAATGTAGCCGACGTCAATTTTACCAATACTGAAGAGTATCAACTTCGGAATAAAAAGAGAATAGGTTTTGGAAAAGTAGATCTGACCTACAACATTTCTAAAACCAAGATGCTTGAGTCGACCACAAAATATAACATTGGCGATTTTAACGATAGTTCTGATTTAGTCTTTAACGGCAACTCCACCACAGAACGTTTACAGCATCAAAACACACTCTTTGACCAAAAGATAAGTTATACCAATAAGTTTGAGGACACAAAAGTATTTTTATTGACAGGTCGGTTCATCGATGAAAGAGGGCCACAGAACTATCGAGTCGATCAGTTTTTCTTTGAGGATCTATTTCCAGAAACCGACGATGCCAATAATGTCCTGCAAAAAAGCACGAACCAAATGCAGTTCGCAGGCTTGAACGCACATCTCCTGGATAGGAAAGTGAACGGACATTTATTGGAACTACAACTTGGCAATGAATACAGGAAGGACAAGCTATCCACTGCCTTTTCAATTCTTGAGAATGACATGGTTTTAGATACTCCAAATGGCTATCAAAACCAGACCACATACCAAGTCAACGACCTATACCTCAAAGGCAAGTACCGCTTAAAGATTAATGATTTTGCGTTGGTAGCCAAGATGGATGCACACCAACTTTTTAATCATTTGGAAAATAAAGATCTGTCTAAAAATCAACAACCGTTTTTTGTTAATCCGAGTCTAGGTGCAGATTGGAAAATCAATGATGCGAACAAAATCACGACCTCGTATTCCTATAATACTACGAATGCTACTCTTCTGAATGTCTTTAGCGATTTTGTACTGACTGGCTTCCGTTCGTTCTACAAAGGCACGGGCAATTTCAATCAACTGGACGCATCGAGTTTTGTGATCAACTACCAACTTGGCAATTGGAGTGACCGTTTTTTTGCAAACACTTTTATTGTATACAGTAAAAATCATGACTTTTTCACGACCAATACCACTTTAAATCGGAACTTTTCACAATCTCAAACCATACTTATCAAAGACCGTGAGTTCATTAGTGTCAACTCCAAACTTGATTATTATTTTAAATTCATCGCATCAAATTTAAAATTGGATGTCGGCTATTCGAAGAGTGAATTTAAAAACAGCATCAACAATTCTGAATTGAGGGAAGTCGTATCCAACAATTATAATTATGGTTTTGAGTTGCGTTCTGGGTTCAAGGGGATTTTTAACTTTCATATTGGCACGAAGTGGATGACAAATGAAATTAAAACTACCATTGACAATTCTTTTACCGATAATGTCAGCTTTTTGGATTTGACATTCGTATTTAATAAAAAACTGGACTTTCAATTGGAGTCAGAACGCTATTTCTTTGGCAATTTAATGTCGGACAACACCTACTACTTCCTGGACTTTGATGCGCATTATAAACTCATCGAAAACAAATTGACATTGGGGATAACAGGAAAAAACTTGTTCAATACTGAACGATTCAGAAATTTTTCAGTCAGCGATATCGGAACTTCAACGACTGAATATAGATTGTTACCAAGGTTTGTTCTATTGAAAATGGAATATCGATTTTAAAATCTCACCATTATCTTTCACAAATTTATTTATCAAGCAACCAAAAATCCTGTTAGTCGCAAGACTTTTTATATTTTTGATACATCTTAAAATCAGTATCAATATGAAAATCATCTCCTACAACGTCAACGGCATACGAGCAGCACTTAATAAAGGTTTTATCGATTGGTTGAAAAGCGTAAATGCAGATGTGGTCTGTTTGCAGGAAATCAAAGCAATGAAAGAACAGCTTGATTTGGAAGTCTTTGAGGAAGCTGGCTACAAGTATAATTATTGGTTTAGCGCACAGAAGAAAGGCTACAGTGGCGTGGCTATTTTGAGCAAAACCGAACCGAATCACGTTGAATATGGCACTGGAATCGCTTCTATGGATTTTGAAGGCCGCAATCTTCGTGCTGATTATGATGGACTTTCTGTGATGAGTTTATATTTACCATCTGGAACCAATGATGCTCGACTACAGCATAAATTCGATTATATGGATATGTTTCACGATTATATCCACGAGCTTAAAACGGATGTTCCAAATTTGGTAATTTGTGGTGATTATAACATTTGCCATGAAGAAATCGATATTCACAATCCAAAAGGCTTATCAAATGTTTCAGGATTTCTACCAGTGGAGCGAAAATGGATTGGAGGATTTATTGAAAACGGATTTATTGATTCATTCAGACATTTCAATAAAGAACCTAACAATTATACTTGGTGGAGCTACAGAGCCAACTCAAGGAACAACAATAAAGGCTGGCGATTGGATTATGGAATGGTCAGTAAACCGTTGCAAGAAAAATTGAAACGCAGCGTTATCCTTTCAGATGCCGTACATAGTGACCATTGTCCGATTTTGGTGGAAATAGAAGTTTAGTCTGCAGGCAAAATGAAATTGAAATTGAACTTGAACTTGAAGTCGAAATTGAACGTGAAATTGAAATTGAAGTCGTGGTTATAATAACAATTCGTGAATGTGTAACAACTCAACCAAAGACCATAGACCATAGACCATAGACCATAGACCATAAACCATAAACAAATCAACAACTTAACAACTTAACAACTTAACAACAAAAAACTCATGATTAAAAAACTGTCATTAATAGCCCTTTTATTGGTCTTAACCACCTCCTGTGTCTCTAAAAAGATTTACACCGATTTAGAAAACAGATATGCAACTCTTAAAAAAGAGAATCGAACACTATCGGACGAAAATGCCGATATATCCAAATCTTTGACTGCTTCCCAAAACGAACTGGCAAAACTCCGTAAGGATTATGATGCAGCAGTTGCCAAACGTAACCAACTCGAGAAAGATTATGAAGCGACTAAAAGTAATTTGGAAAATTTGCAAAAATCCTATAACGCATTAGAACAAAATAGTTCGTCTTCTTTGGCTGAAAATGCAAAAAAGAACAGAGAGCTTTTAGCACAACTGGAAGCCAAAGAGCAAGCCTTGGCTGCAGAAAACGCACGTCTTGAAAAACTAAAACGAGATATGGAAGTACGTTCACAGCGGATTGCTGAACTTGAAAACATTATTTCTTCGAAAGACGCTGCGATGACTAAATTGAAAAACGCTATCTCTAAAGCCCTAACTAATTTTGAAGGGAAAGGATTAACAGTTGAGCAACGTGATGGCAAAGTCTATGTATCCATGGAAAATAAACTGTTGTTCGAATCAGGGAGTTGGGCAGTCGGTAAAAATGGAAAGGAAGCTGTCAAGCAATTAGGAACTGTATTGGCAGACAACCCTGACATTGCTGTGATGATTGAAGGTCACACCGACAATGCGCCGTATACAGGCAATGGTCAGATATCTGGCAATTGGGATTTGTCAACGAAACGCGCCACAGCAATTGTAGAGATTTTAAGGGAAAATGCTAGAATCAATCCAGAGAATTTGACGGCTGCAGGGCGCGGCGAATATGCTCCTATTGCAAGCAATGAAACAGTTGAAGGAAAAGCAAAAAACAGAAGAATCGAAGTGATTTTGACACCGAAATTGGATGAAATTTCGAAATTGTTGAATGATTAAAATCAAATGTCATAGAGAACGCTAGGACGAATCAATCTGTTGAATTGAAATAACCATCAAAAGATTGCTTCGTCGCCATATAATTTGATAATAATTTTTACATTTCAGATTAGCTCCTCGCAAAGACCTTTAAATTTAAACCTTTCAGCACCTAAACACTGAAAGGTTTTTTTATCTTTAGGCTTCAAAAAAAATTAACTTTAAAAGAATTCCTGCATTTGAAGGAAATACACATGAAATACGCCACACTACCACACACAGCTATAAAAGTCAGCAAGCTATGTTTAGGCACGATGACTTGGGGAAATCAAAATACACAAGACCAAGGATTTGAGCAAATGGATTATGCATTGGATCACGGTATCAACTTTTTCGATACTGCCGAATTGTATCCAGTACCAGCACAACAAGAAACCTATGCAGAAACCGAACGCATCATTGGGAATTGGTTCGAAAAAACTGGTAATAGGGATAAAGTGGTGTTGGCATCGAAAATAGCAGGAACTGGTGATTATACTGCTCATATCAGGACGAATGGCTTTAGTCCGGATGCATTGAAGGATGCTGTCAACCAAAGTTTAAAACGTCTGAAAACCGACTATATCGATTTATACCAACTTCATTGGCCAGAACGTACGACAAATACATTTGGTGAACGGGATTATAAGCATGTTGATGAGGAATGGGAGGACAATTTCAACCAAATTCTTCTCACCCTGGAAGAAATCATTAAAACTGGAAAGGTAAGACATATAGGAATTAGTAATGAAAAGGCATGGGGAACTATGCGTTACTTGGAAGAATCAAGAGCGCATAATTTACCGAGGATGATTACCATTCAAAATGCCTATTCTTTGCTGAACAGAGTTTTTGAAGGTGACATGGCAGAAATTGCCATCAGGGAACAGATTGGACTATTAGCTTATTCACCAATGGCATTTGGAGTATTATCGGGAAAATACATCAATGGAACTGCAAGTGACGATGCACGGCTCAAACTATTTCCAAGATTTGCTAGATACAGTTCAGAACAATCTACGGAAGCCACTAAACGTTATATGAAGATAGCAAAAGACAATGATATGACTCTTGCACAAATGTCCCTTGCATTTGTAACTGAACGTCCCTTTTTGACCAGTAATATTATCGGAGCAACAACAATGGAACAACTGAAGGAAAATATGGAGAGTATTAATGTTACTCTTAACGAAGAAGTTTTAAAATCCATTGAAAAAGTGCATAGCGATATTCCAAATCCTGCTCCATAAATAACAACGTAACACATAAAAAAAGCCTCTTGAATACTAATCAAGAGGCTTTTTATATAATAATAAAACTGTTATTTATTTTGTGTTATATCACCTTTACCAGTGGTATAGTTGATTTTCAAAGCATTTTCCTTTCTTAATTCCTGCTTTATATCGCCAACGATTCCCATATTGGCATCTTTATCAACTTTAAGTGCCGTTGTCAAATAATCTCTCAACTCCTCTCTTTTGGAAGCGCGTTCCGCAGCAATAAATGACTTGATTTCAGTAACGTCAGCAAACTTGTCATTTAACTGAATACGTGACTCTTTTCCATACTGACTTTGAAATCTTTCCGTTGGCTGACCTACATAGATATACATTATCAGATCCTTTTTGTCAAGTTTTTCAACTTGATCGGCTTTCGGTAATTGATTCTTAATCTTCAGCGAGTTTTCACGCATCACTGTTGCCACCATGAAGAAGAATAGGAGCATAAATACAATATCAGGCAATGATGCTGTGTTTATTGCAGGTAAAGCACCCGACTTCTTTTTATTAAACTTGCCCATTTAGTTTCAGTTTTTCTAAATTATTATTGTACTTCCGATAATTTTTGAGGATACTCAATCTTAACCTTTTCAATTTTTTCTTTGAGTTTATCTCGATTTCCTCTATAATTGACATCATCATAGTCCTTTTGCATTTGAGCCAAGGTCATTCCATAAAGTTCCTCCGCCCTTCTATCTCTTAAAATATTGTAAGCCGCGACCAACTCATTCTGTACAGAAATATAAGTAGAGTAAGTTGTTTCCCTATCGTTCTTCAACGAAATAATGGCTTTATCAGGATTATCCGACGATGAAGGGTTTTTATTTCCATGGCAATAACTACAGGCATCCTCTCCTGTTCCACCGCCATTATCTAAAAACTCCATAGCTGCCTTTCTCAAATCTTTAAGTTCCATATATTCATCTTCAACCAACAACAGGTTCTTACCATTAATTGAAACGGTAAAGATGTTCTTTTCTTTAATGACAGGCGGTTCCGTTTGCTCATCGTCTATTGGGGGCAATTTCCTATTTAAACCTGTATCGGTCTCAATAGTTGTTGTAACCAAAAAGAAAATAAGAAGCAAGAAAGCGATGTCAGCCATCGATCCTGCATTTACTTCTGGTGCTGATCTCTTTGCCATATTATGTCGTCATTTTTTTTACTCCAGCCCATATCATTGAGGCCGCTGCTGCTATAATTAAAATATAGAACGCAACTAAACCTGCGCCGGCTAGATGTGATTCTGTAGTTGTGGCAGGAGCTCCATTATACATATAGTTTGCTGCATCCGATCCGCTTGAAAAGACATAAGCAATCACTAAAACTACTGCAAATGCCCCTACACCTATTAACGTATTTTTTAACGAACCAGTATCTGTAAATAGACCTTTTACCACAAAAAACAATACAAAACCAACGGTGAGAATAAATATAATGTAAGTAACCCAAGCCATAGGATCTACTATTGCTGTATCGCCCGATGCTGCAGCGGATTTGATAGCGTCATCTCCCTTGGCTATTATCATTACTAAAAATATGATACCTGCAAGACTTAAGACTGCTGCAATTATTCTTAAAATTTTATACATAATTATTAGTTGTAATACTTATTATTATTTTTTTCTTCTAATCAACAAGTCCATCAACGTGATAGATGCATCTTCCATGTCATTTACAATACTATCAATTTTAGCAATGATGTAATTATAAAATATTTGTAGAATAATCGCCACAATAAGACCGAATACAGTTGTTAAAAGTGCCACTTTAATACCACCAGCAACAAGTGATGGTTGCATATCTCCAGCAGCTTCAATTTTATCAAATGCTTGAATCATACCGATTACCGTACCCATGAACCCAAGCATTGGTGCCAAGGCAATGAATAAAGATATCCAAGATACATTTTTCTCCAATTGTCCCATTTGAACACCACCGTAAGCAACGACAGCCTTTTCAACGGCGTCAATACCTTCGTCCGTTCTGTCCAGACCTTGATAGAAAATTGATGCAACAGGTCCTTTTGTGTTTCTGCATACTTCTTTAGCAGCTTCAACACCACCGGAATTTAATGCATCCTCTACATCTTGAGTTAATCTTTTTGTGTTTGTTGTAGATAAGTTTAAAAAGATAATTCTCTCGATAGAAATTGCCAATCCAAGAATTAAACATAGTAATACGATACCCATAAAGCCAGGCCCACCTTCAATAAAACGCTTTTTTAACTCTTGATGAAATCCTAACTCCTCTTCTGCAGGAGCTTCAGTATTGTCTTCATCTTGAATTAGAATTGCAACTGTAGTTGTTGCAGTCGAGTTAGCAAATGTAGTTGCACTAACATTTCCGAAAGCCATGATTCCTGTTATGGCGAGGATAGAAAATAGTCTTTTCATTGTTTTGATCTTAATTTTATTAGTTAAAGTGTTAAAGATATAAAAAAATTATAATTAAAAAATAATTAACAGTAGAGAATTAATGTAACTGAAATTAAATAATGCCTAAAATTAAGGATATAACCGAAATTCAAAGACATTTTAGCTACTTTCTTCTACCTATTAAACTATTCGCAGAGAGGAAGGGATTCGAACCCTCGATACCCTTTTGGGGTATACACACTTTCCAGGCGTGCGCCTTCGACCACTCGGCCACCTCTCTAATTTTTTAAAATTTCAATGCCAAATAACGAAAAAACTTTTAGGGCAAAAAAATTTTATTCGTTAATTTTAAGACATTTCTCCCCGCAATGATGTTTCAAATATGGTTTTGAAGGTTTTAGCCGAGATTTTCTCCCCAAGAAGATACATAAGTTTGGCGATTGCGGCTTCTGTCGTAATATCTTTACCTGAAATAAGCCCTAGTGATTTGAGTTGGGAACTTGTTTCATATTGGCCCATCATGACGCTTCCACCAGAACATTGGGTTACATTAATAATAGGTAGGCCTTTTTTAATGGTTTGTTTCATCAGTTCTAGAAACCACTTCTGTGTTGTCGTATTACCAGCCCCATAGGTTTCCAGTATAACGCCTTCTAACCCAGAAGTCATTAAAATACTTTCTAAAACAGATTTGGAAATACCAGGAAACAATTTAATTAAAGCGATATTAGTACTGAAAACTTTATGAACTTTCAGCTTTTTTCTGGGATTCGTTTTCAATAAGTACTCCTTATATACTTTCAAATGCACACCAGATTCGGCTAGACAATGGTAGTTCAATGACTCGAATGCTTCAAAATGGTCAGCGTTTATTTTTGTCGTTCTATTACCTCTGTAGAGTTTATATTCAAAATAAAGTCCCACTTCTTTAATAATTGGCTTTCCGTTGTGTCGTTGCGAAGCCATCTGAATCGAGGTAATCAAATTTTCTTTGGCATCGGTCCGTAAATCACCAATTGGAAGTTGTGAGCCCGTAAAAATCACTGGTTTTGATAGATTCTCTAGCATAAAACTTAATGCAGATGCCGAATAGCTCATTGTATCACTGCCGTGTAAAACGACAAAACCATCAAAGCTGTCATAATTCTCTTCGATAATTTCAGCGATTTGAACCCAATAGTCCGGATTCATATTTGAAGAATCTATAGGTTTAATGAATGAAATTGTTTTTATGTCGCAATCCAGCAACTTCAATTCAGGAATTTTTTTTAGAAGATTATTAAAATCAAATGCCTTCAAGGCTCCTGAATTAGGATCTTTCATCATACCAATGGTTCCACCAGTGTAAATCAATAAAATAGTTGGTTGAAATGTCGGCATACCTATATATTAAAGATGTCTTTAGAATTTTGAGTAGTAATTTCGGCAATTTTTTCGATTGAAAGTCCATAGATTTCAGATAGTTTTTCCAAAACCTTTATAAGGTATGAACTTTCATTGCGTTTTCCACGAAATGGTTTTGGTGCTAAATAAGGTGAATCTGTTTCTAAAACGATGTGCATTATGTCAATTTGGTTTAGGAACGGGTCGATTCCGCCATTTTTAAATGTAACCACACCTCCAATACCCAGTTTCATATTATAGGAAATCGCTTTTTTGGCCTGTTCCAAATTCCCTGTGAAACAGTGAAATATTCCAAATAGTTCAGCACTCTTTTCCTCTTCCAACACTTCGAAAATTTCATCAAACGCTTCTCTGCAATGAATAACAATAGGCAGTCGATATTGTTTAGCCAATCGTATTTGGTGCTTGAATGCTTCTATTTGAATCGGCAAGGTACTTTTATCCCAATACAAATCAATTCCTATTTCACCAATGGCAAAAAATTTACGCTTGGAAAGCAAATCTTCCACGTGTTTCAACTCTTCCTTATAATTATGCTTGACATGTGTAGGGTGCAAACCAGTCATCAAAAATACATGATTTGGAAAATCAGTTTCAAGTTGCCGCATAGATTCAGTATATGTAGAATCAATCGCTGGAACAAAAAAACGTGAAACACCTTGGTCAATAGCACGACGAATCATATCATGTCTATCGTCATCAAATGCTTCGCTATATAAATGTGTATGCGTATCGGTAATTATCATTTTACAAAATTAATCGTTTTATATTTGTACAAACACAAAATCATGACAACGCTGAAAGATTTTCTTCTTGATAAAGGTTACGCCAAAATTAAGTTAAAACTCACGAAGACCAATCATTTTGAATTAAAGGCTACCATCAATGGTGTCAAGGGTCTATTTATTTTAGATACCGGAGCATCAAGTTCTTGTGTCGGTTTTGAAGCCGTTGAAACATTTAAGTTAAATGCCAAAGACAGTGAAATAAAAGCAGCTGGTGCTGGCGCCACAGACATGCTAACTCAAATCGCCAAAAAAAATAAACTCAAAATCGGAAAGTGGAAAAAAGATAAAGTGGCGTTGATTTTATTCAATCTTACACATGTTAATACTGCATTGACAACTTACAATGCACAACCTGTAGACGGCATCATAGGAGCCGACATTCTTAAAAAAGGCAAGGCTATCATTGATTATGACAAAAAGTATTTATACTTAAAATTGTAATATATTTCTTTATCGATTCGGCTAAAGTAATTACTTTTATAATCTAATCCCTCTTATTAATAGCACATGCAAGCCTCTATCATTATAGCAGACGATCACCCACTTATACTTAAAGGTCTCAACGATTTTTTGATAGAAAAACAATATAATGTTCTGGCAAGTGCCACCAACGGTGAAGAGGCATTTCAACTGATTAAGGATCTGGAGCCTGATATTGCTATTTTGGATATACGGATGCCTTTTCTTTCAGGTCTAGAAATTGCAAAAATTTGCAACGAAAAAAAATTATCCACAAAAATTATTATTATCACATTTGAAAAGGACGATATGACTTACAAAGAAGCCATGTCATTGCATATCTATGGTTATGTCTTAAAGGAATTTGCGCTCATAGAGCTTGAGAATTGTATTGCCGCAGTGATAGGTGGTAACAGTTATTTTAGCCCTGAATTGATTCAATCTTTAGAAATTCATGAAGCTCCAGAAGAATTGGATTTATTGACACCTGCCGAAATAACGGTGCTAAAACTCATTGCTCAAAATAAAACGGCAAAAGAAATAGGAAAACTACTTTTTGTGTCAGATAGAACAATTGAAAAACACAAAAGTCATATCATCAAAAAACTCGACCTCG
Source organism: Flavobacteriales bacterium (assembly GCA_038255205.1). Taxonomy (GTDB): domain Bacteria; phylum Bacteroidota; class Bacteroidia; order Flavobacteriales; family Flavobacteriaceae; genus JBPOFM01. The sequence goes on along the minus strand of JBBSLN010000008.1, from coordinate 5,343 downwards.
AATCCAAAGGAGGCAGTCTAGCACTCTATGCCAAAGAAAATGAGGGCTTTTTAGATAAAAATACGTAGTTCTACGTATTGTTTGGTATTTTCTTAATCACGATATTTACAGTGCTATTAATCAATTTTATTTAGGAGAATTAAGAGCTTTGAATCTTCAGTGATTCAAGGCTCTTACCTAAAGGATTAAATCTAATAATAACATGAAATCAAATTTCAGTTTAGATAATATACTTTTCATCACAGGATTGATCGTAAGTTCATCCTCATTATTTCAATAAACATTCTTGTTAAATTTTTTTAATTATTTTGTTAGTTTAGTTATTAAGTGAAAAGCGCAAACTGGATGTTAGCTTGCGCTTTTTTGATTGAAATCCCCCTTTTTTATTCAAAAAATACGTAGAACTACGTATTGTTTCGTGTTTAAATAACCACGATATTTGTAATGCTATTAATTCTTAGGGGAATTATTTAAATTTAAAGGCTCTGGATATTAATTTGTCTGGAGCTTTTTCATTGTGAGAAATTATACATTATTATTATTTTAAAACCGGAGGCTTAAAAATTACGTATTTCTACGTATAGTTTAGTATTTGAAAGATCACGAAATTTACATTGCTATCGAATTAGTTTATTATTAGGGTAATTATATTAAGAACTCTGAGTTGTATTTAATTCGGGATTTTAATTAAACTCTAATTAACAACTATTTTTCTCATGCCTACTATGAAAAAAAACAATAACAACATAGCGAACAAACTTTTGATTGTTGGTTTGATTTTGAGTGCTATTCTTATTATCACTGCCAATATTCTCGTAAACTTTTCCTAGAATTTAGCTAGAATTTAAAATATAAAAAAGGGCACCTTGAAAATAAGCTGCCCTTTTTGCTTTTTAAAACTTACTATTTTATAATTCCAAAGCTCTTTTTACATCGTTATCCATTAATAATTCCGTAGGGTTTTCCAAGGCTTCTTTAATAGCTACCAGAAATCCTACGCTTTCTTTACCATCAATGATTCTATGGTCGTATGATACAGCGACATACATGATAGGACGAATCTCTACATGGCCATCAATAGCCACAGGACGTTCTACTATGTTGTGCATACCAAGAATAGCACTTTGCGGCGGATTGATGATTGGGGTCGATAACATACTTCCGAAAACACCGCCATTCGAGATAGTAAATGTCCCTCCTGTCATTTCATCAACTGTAATCTGTCCATCACGTGCTCTGATTGCCAAACGTTTCACTTCTGCTTCCACACCTCTAAAACTTAAATTTTCAGCATTTCTAATAACTGGCACCATTAAACCTTTTGGTCCTGAAACTGCGATACTGATGTCACAAAAATCGTAACTAATCATTTCCTGTCCATCTATCATTGAGTTGACAGCTGGATACATTTTTAATGCTCTTACCACAGCCAAGGTAAAGAAACTCATAAAGCCTAAACCGACTCCGTGTTTGTCCTTGAAGGTTTCCTTGAACTCTTCACGCAAAGCGAAAATAGGAGACATATCAACTTCATTGAAAGTCGTCAACATAGCAGTTGTATTTTTGGCCTCCACCAAACGTTCCGCAACCTTGCGTCTCAACATGGACATTCTGCTGCGAGAACTTCCTCTTTTTCCTCCTGTTGGTGTTCCCATGGAAGGTGTTGCGTTTACGGCGTCATCCTTCGTGATGCGACCATCTTTCCCGCTTCCTTTGACATCTGAAGCTGGCATGTTTTTTTCTGAAAGAATCTTTTTGGCAGCAGGACTTGCTACGCCAGACGCATACGTTTCTTTCGCTGGGTTTGGAGCTTTCTCGTGATTGTCCTTGTTGGGAACAGCGGCTTGGTCTTTTGCCAAATCCTTTTCAGTCTTCGTTCCTGAACCTTCATCGCCACCTTTGAAAGTTTCAGGAGTTTCTGGTTCTTCTTTATCTTTTGATTTTTCTTCTGATTTTTTTTCTGGCTTCTCTTCTGATTTTTCTTTTGAATTATCTTCTTTTGAATCGCCTCCACCTGGTTTTTTGCCTTCCGTATCGATCAAGCACACGACTTCACCTACAGCAACTGCATCGCCTTCTTCAGCTTTGAGTGTGATAATACCACTGGCTTCAGCGGGAAGCTCTAATGTTGCTTTATCGCTATCAACTTCGGCAATGGCTTGGTCTTTTTCCACATAATCTCCGTCGGCTACCAACCAACTTGCTATTTCCACTTCTGTGATGGACTCTCCTGGCGAAGGAACTTTCATTTCTAAAATCATCGTTCTTATTGTTTTTTGTAACCTATTGGTTTGCGTTGTTTATGTTCTTTTTCTACTTTATCTTTTTGTAACAAATAATTCAAGGCATCTGCGACATCGTTGAATTTTTTATCAAACTTATTCTCGAGTTGATTTAATTTTTCGGTCAACTCTTTATGTGAAAGTGCAAATTGCCGCATTAAGACAAATGCTCTTATGATTGATATATTGATTTCAATCGCTATCTTGCTTTTTAATACACTTGAAAGCATTGCCACGCCTTGTTCTGTGAAAGCGAAAGGCATATATTTGGTATGTTGACCTCTACCTGAATTCTTTAAGGTCACAATTTGTGACCTTAAAGAATTATATTCTTCTTCGGATAGTTCAAACATAAAATCCTTTGGAAATCTATCACTATTCCTTCTAACAGCTTGCTTTAAGACTCGCGTTTCTATCTGATACATTTCAGCCAAATCGAAATCAAGCATCACATTTTGATGTCTGATTTCATAGATTTTATTTTCTATTTCTTGTGGCTTCAAATACTTTTTTTATTTCTCAAAATAGGTATCACAATTTGTGGTAGCATAATTGTTTTCAAGATAAACTTGAGGTCACAATTTGCGAGCTCAAGTTTATTGCACATATTTATTGCTGATTATTCTTCGTCTTATCAAACACAAAATCCATCACTTCCTGATGGCGACGCTTTGAACGTGTCGCACTTCCTGCGGCTGGCGCTCCATAAGGTCGCAATGACGCAATCCTGAATGTTTTAACTTCATCCATATGCATCAACATGTGACTATAAGCTCCCATATTCCGTGGCTCTTCTTGTGCCCAAACGACATCTTTGGCGTTTTTATATTTTTTCATCGCTTTGCGAATATCCTTCGTGGGCAATGGAAATAATTGTTCGATTCTTACAAAAGCAACATCATCTCTTTCCAGTTTTTCGCGCTCTTCTATTAAATCATAGTAAAATTTTCCCGTCAAGAACACCAATGTTTTAATTTTGTCTGCTTCTGCATTTTCCGCATCAATCACCATTTGGAAACTTCCATTGGCAAATTCTTCAACGGTCGAAACACATTTAGAATGGCGCAATAAACTCTTTGGTGTAAAAACAATCAATGGTTTTCTGAAATCTGCCTTCATCTGCTTACGGAGCAAATGGTACATGTTTGCAGGCGTCGTACAATCGGCAACAAACATATTGTCCACTGCGCACAATTGCAGAAAACGCTCCATACGCGCTGATGAATGCTCTGCGCCTTGACCTTCGTAACCGTGAGGTAACAACATAACCAATCCGTTTGAGAGTTTCCATTTATCTTCTGCTGCAGAAATATATTGGTCTATTATAATTTGCGCTCCGTTGCAGAAATCTCCAAATTGTGCTTCCCAAATCGTTAGTGTTTTTGGACTTGCCATGGCATAACCATAGTCGAAGCCAACCACAGCATATTCTGAAAGCAAGGAATTGAAAATGAAAAAACGTCCTTGTTCTTCAGCAATGTGATTTAACAATAATATTTCTTCCTCACTATCTTCAACTTTGATAACCGCATGACGGTGTGAAAACGTGCCACGCTCTACATCCTGACCAGAAAAACGAACATCGTAACCTTCTTCCAATAAAGTTCCATAGGCTAAATGCTCTGCCATTGCCCAATCGAGCTTGTCCTCTTCAAACATCGTTTTTCTTGATTCCACAAGGCGTTCGATTTTTCTTATAAACTTTTTATCTTTTGGCAACGATGAAATGACATCAGTGATATGAGCCAACTTATCTTTAGACACCTTTGTGTCGATAGGTTTTATCATTGCCTCTTCTGTAACATTCACAAAATCTTTCCATTCATTTTGCATAAATGGTGTAATGACTGTCTTCTCAACTTTTCTGGAATCTTCAAGCTTTTCTTCCAAAGAAGCCTTATAGTCTTCTTCAAGTTTTGACGTGTAATCTTTATCGATAATGCCTTCGGCTAATAACTTTTCGTTATAAATCTCTCTCGGATTATCATGTTTGGCAATCGCTTTATAAAGTTTTGGCTGGGTAAATCGAGGTTCATCTCCTTCGTTATGTCCATATTTTCTATATCCCAATAAATCGATGAATACGTCACGTTTAAATTCCATACGGAAATCTAACGCAAATAACACAGCATGTACAACAGCTTCTACATCATCAGCATTGACGTGCAACACTGGTGATAAAGTCACTTTACCCACATCAGTACAGTACGTACTCGAACGCGCATCGAGGTAATTCGTGGTGAAACCGATTTGGTTATTGACCACTATATGTATGGTTCCGTTTGTTTTGTAACCATCGAGATTTGCCATCTGAATGATTTCATAAACAATCCCTTGACCAGCAATCGCTGCATCTCCATGAACTATAATAGGCAATACTTGAGATGGATTATCTGGGTATTTATCGTCTTGTTTTGCTCTTACAATACCTTCTACAATTGCTCCAACAGTTTCCAAATGTGAAGGGTTTGGAGCGATGTTCAAATTGATTTTCTTTCCGCCTTTTGTTTCTCGGTCACTAGTCCAACCCAAGTGATATTTGACATCGCCATCAAAAATTTCCTGTTCATAATCCTTTCCATCGAATTCACTGAATAAATCCTTTGCAGATTTTCCAAAGATATTAATCAAGGTACTCAAACGGCCACGATGTGCCATTCCCATGACGAATTCCTGAACGCCGAAGCCCGCGGCCTTTTCAATCAAAGCATCCAAAGCTGGAATCAAGGACTCACCACCTTCAAGAGAAAAACGCTTTTGACCGACGTACTTGGTATGCAAGAAGCCCTCGAAGGCAACAGCTTCGTTTAATTTTTTTAGAATGTGTTTCTTTTGGTCTGAAGAAAATCTTGGCTGATTATCGTTTATATTGAGTTTGTCCTGAATCCAACCAATTTCTTTTGGATTTCTAATGTACATGTACTCCACGCCGATAGAATCACAATAAATATTTTCAAGATGGATGATGATGTCCTTCAACTTTTTAGCTCCAAGACCGAGGATTTCACCGGCTGAAAACACTGTGCTTAAATCATCATTGGTCAAGTTGAAATTATGAATT
>JBBSLN010000007.1:0-19421 GCA_038255205.1 Flavobacteriales bacterium | reverse complement strand
TAGATATTATTACGATGTTTTTTAACGGTACCATCGCTAATCACTAAATTTTCTGCAATTTCCCTATTAGAATACCCTTCTGAAATGCATTGTATAATTTCAACTTCACGTTTTGTAAATAAGTTAATTGCATCATTTTCTGAAGTGATTTTTATATTGATATAGGAAGGTCCGTTTCTGAGATTCAAGAGAGAAAGTGTGTTGTTATGTCTTGCGGCAATGTGATTAATATTGGTATGAATATTGAGAGATTTGCCAAACCGACCGTCGTCATCAGCGGTAAGCACTATCGCTTGATGATTAAGGAGCTCATAGTTGCCATTCTTCATTTTACTTCTAAATGAATAATTGGATTTATAATTGAGTACAGAATTTACCCCTAATTTATTATATATGAGATCCACATTTGCAGCTTCTGCCTTTGATACAAACTCCATATCATCGGGGTGAATGGTCCCCAAAATATCATCAAAAGTGACCGTTTTTGGATCAAAACCATGAATATCATAGATAGATGGGCTAACATTAGATAAAGACATATCGAAAAAATCGATAATATAATAGTAAAAAGGACCCACACTGATAATCGAACTAACGAGGGCTTCAAAATCTAATATAGGTAGTTGCGTATTTTGAATGGCTGTTTTTTGCCCCTCTTCCCAAATTATTTTTAACTTGTTAATTTCTGTGCTCATAAATGAATTTGGTAAACAGAATTTTTTGAGGGGGGTAATTTAATAAAAAAGATGTGCACTTTAACGAAGTTTTTTTAATTTTTCTATAATTTGAGGCATATAAAAAGCGCGATTCATAGCGTTTTTTTAGCTATTTTTTTGCAGCCATTTATGGGCATTCACAAATGCTTCCAACCAAGGAGAGACTTCATCTTTTCTAGCTTTAGGGTAATTGGCCCAATTCCATTGAAAAGTAGAGCGCTCAATATGCGGCATGGTTATTAAATGACGACCTGTTGTATCGCACATCATTGCCGTATTAAAGTCGGAACCATTTGGATTTGCGGGATAAGTTTCATAACCATATTTCGCAACGATGTTATAGTTGTCTTCTGAAAGCGGAAGTTTAAACTTTCCTTCCCCATGAGAAATCCAAACACCTAAAGTGCTCCCGGCCAAACTTGATAACATGATAGAATTATTATCTTGAATCGTCACAGAGGTAAATCCGCTTTCGTGTTTATACGAATCGTTATAGGTCAGTTTTCCATGAACCTCATGTTCGGGATTGACCAATTCCAATTCCATCCAAAGTTGGGCACCATTACATATCCCGATAGACAGTGTGTCTTCTCGTTTGAAGAAATTCTTTAATGCTGTATTCGCTTTTTCATTATATAAAAACGCTCCGGCCCAGCCTTTTGCGGAGCCTAAAACATCCGAATTCGAAAAGCCCCCGACGGCACCAATAAATTGAATATCCTCTAAATTCTCTCGACCCGAAATCAAATCCGTCATGTGTACGTCCTTTACGTCGAAACCTGCGAGATACATGGCATTCGCCATTTCGCGTTCGGAGTTTGAGCCTTTTTCACGTAATATTGCCGCCTGTGGTCGTGTTGGCGTAGGGACAGGGACAGGTCGCGACCTGTCCGTACTCGAACTGTCCGTACCCGACCTGCCAGTTCGATTATCAAGGCGCGCGATATCATTTAATTTTCCAGTGAAATGTTTTGGAAAAATATATTTCAATGGTTGATTTTTATAATTGTTAAACCTATCTTTTGCAAGATTATTTGACGTTTGCTTTTGGTCGAGTAGGAAGGAGGTTTTATACCACATATCGCGTAATCGTGAAATGGTCATGGAGAAAACTTCCGTTCCATTAATGATATTTAAAAAGTCGCCTTCTACCACTTTTCCTATATTAAAGAATTCAATATTTGCATCAGAAAGTAGTTGTTCAGCCGAAGCGTCTTTGGTTTGAAAAACAATTCCTGAATTTTCAGCAAATAACAATTTGAAAGAATCTTTTTCATTCAATTCCGAAATGTCCAATTCTGCGCCAAGATTCTTGTCTGCAAAACACATTTCCAGTAAGGTCGTAATCAATCCGCCGGAAGCGACGTCATGACCAGCAACAATTTGGTTGTCTTTGATTAGTTTTTGGATGGTATTGAAAACGGTTTTGACATAAGCTGCATCTTGAACATTGGGCGTTTCATTCCCTATCTTATTGACAATTTGTGCAAAAGAACTTCCTCCTAATTTAAATTCATCTTGCGAGATATTGATGTAGTATATATTCCCGCTATCTTTTTGAAAAACAGGTTCTACCACTTTCGTAATATCATTACAATTGCCCGCCGCCGAAATAATAACAGTACCTGGAGAAATAACTTCTTCATTAGGATATTTCTGTTTCATGGACAAGGAATCTTTACCAGTGGGCACGTTGATTCCCAAATCGATTGAAAATTCTGAAACCGCTTTTACAGCTTCATATAAGCGTGCATCTTCTCCTTCGTTTTTACATGGCCACATCCAGTTGGCAGACAGCGACACAGATTTTAATCCATCTTTTAAAGGTGCCCAAACGATATTTGTTAAGGCTTCAGTAATTGCATTTCTACTTCCAGCAGCAGGATCAATCAAACCTGAAATTGGTGCATGACCAATAGACGTTGCAATACCTTCTTTTCCTTTATAATCCAATGCCATAACGCCAACATTGTTCAACGGCAATTGTAGTGGGCCAACACATTGCTGTTTGGCTACTTTTCCACCTACGCAACGATCCACCTTATTTGTTAACCAATCTTTACAAGCCACAGCTTCCAATTGCAACAATTGGTCTAAATAATCATAAAATTTACCACGATTATAAGTGACTTCGGAATAATTCCTTTGGACCGTTTTGTCGGTCATAATGGTTTTTGGGGAACTCCCGAACATGTCCTCAAGAGCCAAATCCATAGGTTTATCACCATTGGTTTTAGATTCAAAAGTAAAACGATGATTGTCGGTCACATCACCAACGGTATACATTGGCGAGCGTTCTCTATCAGCTATTTTTTGAAGAGTCTCGAGATGTTTTTCGGCGATGACGAGTCCCATTCGTTCTTGAGATTCGTTTCCAATGATTTCTTTATCAGAAAGGGTAGGGTCGCCAACTGGTAATTTGTCAAGATTGATATGTCCACCTGTGGCTTCCACAAGTTCGCTCAAACAATTTAAGTGACCACCTGCGCCGTGGTCATGTATAGAAACAATATAGTTCTCCTCGCTTTCTACCATTCCACGGATGGCATTAGCTGCACGTTTTTGCATTTCAGGGTTGGAACGCTGTACAGCATTGAGCGTAATGCCTGTAGAAAATTCTCCCGTATCTGCCGATGAAACTGCGGCGCCTCCCATACCAATTCGATAATTATCACCACCAAGAATCACAACTTTATCGCCAGATTTTGGGGTTTCTTTTATGGCTTGGTCAGCTTTACCGTAACCAATACCGCCCGCTTGCATAATGACTTTATCGTAGCCTATTTTGCGAGAGGCCCCCTCCGACTCCCCCAAAGGGGGAGAGCTAGCATCGGAACTTGATTCGTTGTGTTCAAATGTTAAGATTGAACCACAAATTAAGGGTTGACCAAATTTGTTTCCAAAATCGGAAGCGCCATTGGAAGCCTTTATCAAAATTTCTATTGGTGTTTGGTAAAGCCAAGGACGTGCTTCCATAGCTTGCTCCCATACCCGATTGTTATCAGGACTGTTTTCCTCTAGTCGAGAATAGGAGGTCATATATACAGCAGTTCCTGCGAGTGGCAATGAACCTTTTCCGCCAGCCAGACGGTCACGAATTTCACCTCCAGAACCTGTTGCAGCACCATTAAAAGGCTCAACCGTTGTAGGGAAATTATGAGTTTCCGCCTTCAGGGAAATGACCGAATCAAAATCCTGTATTTGATAAAAATCTGGTTTGTCGGCAGTTTTAGGTGCAAATTGCTCTACTCTTGGTCCTTTTATAAATGCGACATTATCTTTGTATGCAGAAACAATATCGTTGGGATGTTGTTTCGAGGTTTCCTTAATCAACTTGAAAAGGGATGTCGGCTTTTCTTCTCCGTCAATAACAAAGGTGCCGTTGAAAATTTTATGGCGACAGTGTTCACTATTTACCTGTGAAAAACCAAATACTTCAGAATCGGTTAGTTCTCTTCCTATTTTTTTGGCAATGCCTTCCAAATATTCAATCTCTTCGTCATTTAATGCCAATCCTTCTTGTTGATTATATTTAGAAATCGTATCAATATTTAATATTGGTTCTGGCTGTATGTGAATGGTAAAAGACTCTTGATTCAAGTCTTTGTATTTTTCAGAAATCATTGGATCGAAACCTTTGAAATCTTTTAAGACATTCTGGAATTCTTCAATTCGAGTGATTCCTTCGATTCCCATATTTTCGGTGATTTCAACCGCATTGGTACTCCAAGGTGTAATCATAGCGGCGCGCGGTCCAACAAAAAAAGCATCGAGAGATGCCTGTTCTATTTTCGGCTGGTTGCCAAATAACCAAACCAATTTTGAGATGGTTTTGGTTGATAATTCTTTTGTTGCTTGAACAGCAAAGACTTTACTGTTTTGGTTTCCGAAGAAATGAATCATTATGTCGTGTTTGTTTTGTTTTAGTAATCCCGATGTTTCGGGAGCAAATTTAAAGTTTTTCCGTGTATTTACTATGGAATTTCAGAAGTTAATTTTGAAGTTCTTCAAGAGTTCTAAACATAAAAAAAGCGATTTCAATTTGGAATCACTTTTAGAATATTTGGGATGTCAAGGATTATTTCTTGATAATCTTTTTGGTTACAGAACCGCTACTCGAGCTTAATCTTATTAAATAAACACCACTGTTCAGGAACCCAACATCAATTTTATTTTTGATTGCGTCAACATTCGCGGTAATTATTTTTTTACCCAACACATTGTAAATTTCTACCGATAATGCATTTTTCGTTTCAATGTATAGCAAACTCCCATCAATTGGGTTTGGGTACAAATTGATAGCATTCTGTTTTTCAAAGTTACTTACCGATAAAGCATTTTGCCATATGTTAACGGCATAATTAGGGTTATCGATGAAAGGGTTTCGATTATTCTGGGCGTTATAGATGGCATTATTTCTATCAATTTCTCGTTGTGAAACTGGGTCTTGAACATGCCATTGATACATAATATTTAAAAATGTTTGATTGAACGCTTTATTGGTTGTTCCGTCAAACATGTCATAAGACCATTCGTTCAGGGATGTTTCGTAGCGAGTCACAAAATAGAAATACATTCTAGCAATATCACCTTTAAACTCATCAATTGGCTCAAAAACGTCATTTGAGTAGCCTGCGGAATAACCAGAATTGATATTGTTTCCTCTTTTCGAACCATTTGTGGATGTAAAATTTGCATTTTGTACTCTTCCAAATGGTAAACTCCCTCTTTGAGCAGTAACAAATTTATCACTTGGCACCACAACATGTGCATCGTTTTTCATTGGCGAATTTCCATTAAATACTGCTTGTGGTACAATGTGTTCTCTGTTGTACCTTTGACCTTCAACTGATGCGCCACTTCCATCGTCCTGGTTTAAATCATAAGTGTACTCGAAGACATCTGCATCGTTGGGACTTTCTGAATACATATCCAATAGTGTACCGTTATTCTCAAAATAAAAATCCTTGTCTGAATTTAAAAAGATAGTGTATAATGCACTATAGCCGTTCTCTTGCGCCAAATGCTCACCAGAAATTCCATCGCTACTATTATCGATGATTTTTCTTAATTGTGTTTTTAAAGTATAGCCAGAGCCTGTCGCAGTAGTGTAATATCCTGCCGGAATTTGTGCGGATAATGATGTAGTAATTAAAATTACAATTAAAATGGAAAGTTTTTTCATAGGTGTCTTATTCCTTCTTTTGGAGCAATGCCATGTAAAATCCATCGTAACCTGATTTATGTGACAAAACCGTTCTATCTTTTGCAAATGTAAATTCTTTTCCGAATTCTGATGTTAAAAATTCCTGAATTTGCTTTTCATTTTCAGAAGGCAAAATCGAGCAGGTTGCATAGACCAATTGCCCACCGGGCTTGACAATTCTCGAATATTGCTGAAGAATTTCCTGCTGTGTCTTTTTAATCTTCTCAATAAATTCTGGTTGAAGCTTCCATTTAGCATCTGGATTTCTGCGCAAAACGCCTAATCCTGAACATGGTGCGTCAATCAAAACCCTATCGGCTTGATCGTATAGTTTTTTGACGACCTTTGTGGTTTCAATCGCGCGGGTTTCTATATTAAATGCACCATTTCGCTTGGCTCGGCGCTTCAATTCGTTCAATTTGTTTCCGTAGATGTCAAGAGCGATGATTTGACCTTTATTTTCCATCAAAGAAGCAATATGAAGTGTTTTGCCTCCTGCTCCAGCACAGGCATCCACAACTCGAAGTCCTGGCTCTAAATTCATGAATTCTGCTACCAATTGCGAAGAAGCATCCTGAACTTCAAATGCACCATTCTTAAAGGCATCGGTTTGAAAAACATTCGCGCGTTCTTTTAATTTTAGTGCATTCGGATAGTCGGCTAAAAACTCCGTTTCAATATCTAAATCAAATAATTCTGACTGTAACTTTTCTTTAGTTGTTTGAAGCGTATTGACTCTTAAAATCACATCTGCTTGCTCGTTTAAAGCTGCAATTTCTTTTGTCCAAATATCTTTTCCTAGTTCTTTTTCGCCCAATTCATCGAGCCAATCAGGTATGGACTCTTTGAACTTTCTTATTTTTGAAAGTTCGTCAAAACGGCCTTTAATCTTACGTGTCGGAGTACTTTCAAAATAAGACCAATCTGGTAATTTGATGCCTCTCAAAGTTGCCCAAACAGCAAACAATCTCCATATATTATCCCGATCAAAAGGTTCTTTCACTTCCGCGATTTCAGCATACAGACGTTTCCATCGCACAATGTCATAAACTGTTTCTGCAACGAAAGCTCTATCACGAGCTCCCCAACGTTTATCTCTTCTCAGCAATTGTTGAATCACCTTATCGGCGTATTGACCTTCATTGAAAATAAGCATCAAACCGTCAACGACGGAAAAGCATAAGTTTCTGTGTAATCTCATGTGTTGTTTTACTGTTTGTTGTTTGTCGTTAAGCTTTTCGACTCCAGCGTTTTTTATAAAATTTGGCTTGCAAAGTTACGTTAAAAAGCAACGAATGCACGAATATTTTGTGCTTTTTAATATCTTTCCGAAAAATAGTCTCAATGAAAGTTTATATCTATCTGTTATCATTTGTCTCATTTATCTCCTGTGCGGATGCACAAAAAAAAGTTCAAGAGTCCTTTTCGTCTATAGAAGTTGAAGATATATACAACGACACGACTTTAAGTATAAGAGCGATTGAATTACTTAATGACAAAAGTTTAGCTTTTGCAGCCAACAATGGTGTTTTTGGGTTGTACACGCCAAATTCAAAAAGCTGGATGACTTCCGTTCAAAAACACGACTCGTTAAAGCCGAATTTTAGAGCTGTGGCACACACATCGACCGATTTTTTTATGTTGAGTATTGAAAATCCCGCATTGTTATATAAAACAGGTGATGATGGACAGATGGAATTGGTCTATAAAGAAGAAAATCCAAAGGTGTTCTATGATGCAATGACGTTTTGGAACGATAGAGAAGGGATTGCCGTTGGAGATCCTACATCCGATTGCTTAAGTATTATCATCACTCGCGATGGTGGACAGAATTGGACGAAATTAACCTGCGATAACTTGCCTAAGATAAAAGTTGGCGAAGCGGCATTTGCAGCGAGTAACACGAACATAGCGGTCGTTGGCCACCATACATGGATTGCCACAGGTGGGAAGGTGAGTAGAATTTGGTATTCGCCAGATAAAGGAAAATCTTGGCAAGTTTTTGAAACTCCCATGATAAATAGTGAAGAAACGACTGGGATTTATTCACTGGATTTTTATGATGACAAAAATGGGTTTGCCATAGGAGGCGATTATACAAAACCTGAAAATAGCATAGCGAATAAAATAGTCACAAATGATGGTGGTAAAACGTGGAAAGTGGTTGCCGATGGCAAAAATCCAGGTTATAGAAGCTGCGTGCAGTACGTTCCTAATAGTGATGCCAATCAGATAGTAGTTGTTGGTTTTAAAGGAATTGACTATTCTTCGGATAAAGGAGAAACGTGGAAGCATTTGAGTGATGACTCTTTTTATACCATCCGCTTTTTAAATGACAGTATTGCTTATGCTGCAGGAAAAGGACGGATTTCTAAATTGAAATTTAAATAAAAAAAGCACCAAATTCCAATGATTTAAATTAGGTTTTGGTGCTTGAATTTCGTGACTTACCCATTATGGTTGTCCTTTCTTTGAATCTCTTCGTTTTTTATATTCTTCGAACATCTTCTTATTGAATTGATCTTCGGCAATTTTCAATTTTATAATTTTTTTTGAAGATAGAAATGTTTGTAAATCTTTTATAAAAGTTTCACGAAGTTCTTGTTTCTTCTTTTCAGTAGCAATCATATCTTCAATCATCTTTTTAGCTTCAGCTTCACTTAAAGACTCCACATCTGTTTCTTTGCGTTTAGAGTACTTCTCTTTGCGGAGTTGCTGTTCTTTTTCTTCAAAATCATTATATACTGGCCAAAATTTTTGGGCTTCGGTTGTAGAAAGTTCTAACTGTTCAGTTAAATATGCCACCTTGAGTGCTTTAATACGTTCGCGTCGGTCATCATCTTGCGAAAAGATTTGTAATGACAATGATAAAAATAGGAGTGTTATAATTATTTTCATTAGTCTGTTATTAGTTGTTCAACATCAGAATTTTGTATTAAATAATCTTCAATATCTGAAGATTTTATATTGGTATCAACAAAATCATTTGAATCTAATTCGGAAGCACCGAGATAAGGAGCGATTTCATACGCGTTTAAATCTTCATTTAGCAGATAATTTTCTATGGAAGCTGTTTCTAAATCATCAAAAGTCAATTCGTCAGTATCCGTAAATAGAATATTAAATATGAGTACGAGACTGGCTGCAATACCGGAAATATAAGAGATTTTTTTCCAGCTAAATGGAGGAATTACTTTTGTTGAATCATTTTCATTGACAGCACTTAAGACTTTGTCGTCAAATGTTTCAAAATAATCTTCAGGCACTTCAAATCCATTCGAATTGATTTTGCTAGAAAGAGTATCTTCTGCTAGCTTGGAATATATGGCATCTTCCAAGGATTCAAAATAATTATCAGGGGTTTTAAAACCTGTGGACTTGATATTATGTAATTTATTGTTTTTCATATTATTTCCCTTTATCAAGAGAAGCTTTTTCAATAGTATTAAGACTCAAGTTATGTCTAATAGTTTAATCTTTCGTAAGGTATTCTTCAATTTTCTTTGTTGCAATGTGGTAGGATGCCTTTAGAGCGCCTTCACTGGTTTCTAAAATTTCGGACATTTCTCTGTATTTAATGTCCTCAAAATACTTCATATTGAAAACCAGTTGTTGTTTATGCGGAAGTGTGGCAATCGCTTTTTGTAGCTTTAATTGAATCTCGTGACCTTCAAAATAGACATCCGCTGTTAAATTTGTAATGGCTTGTTGTTGAAATTCTTCTGTGGTTAGTTGACCACGTTTTGAGTTTTGATTGATATGGGTCAAGGATTCATTTGTCGCTATTCTGTACATCCAAGAGAACAATTTACTTTCTCCTTTAAATCCATGAATGTTTCTGTAAACTTTTATAAAGGTGTTCTGCAGTACGTCATCTGCATCTTCATGCGACTTTACAATATTTCGAATATGCCAATAAAGCCGCTCCTTATAATTCGAAAGCAATTCTTTAAAGGCTTGTTCTTTGGTTTCTTCGCTTTTTAAACGGTCTATTAACTCTAATTCGTGGTCCACAAAAAGGTTTATTGTATGACTGATGAAGTTAGAAAAAGTTTAATGAATATAGATTCGATTTTTACAAAAAGTTAAATAATTATTAATCAAACCGTTAATACAAAAAACATCGATAAAGTGCAAATAAGAACGATAAATAACATTTTTTCTTTGGTTTATCCAATAATAAAATATAATTTTACAGTATCTAACCTACTTACTATTTCCAGGCGCCCCAAATCTGGTAATAAAAAGGAAAAGGATGCAACACACGTTGCATCCTTTTTTGGTTTTAGCATTTTTTGTAATGTATCAATCAAAACTTTGCATGTCCACCAATTTTTTGTAGACACCATTTTTGGCTATGAGTTGGTTGTGGGTTCCCTGTTCTGCGATTTCTCCTTTTTGCATGACGATGATTTCGTCGGCATTTTGTATGGTGGACAGTCTGTGAGCAATAACGATGGATGTTCTGTTCTTCATCATGTTTTCAAGAGCTAGTTGAACCAAACGTTCGCTCTCTGTGTCAAGAGCGGAAGTAGCCTCGTCCAGAATCATTATTGGTGGATTTTTAAGAACAGCGCGAGCGATACTCAACCGTTGTTTTTGTCCTCCAGATAACTTTCCGCCTGCATCACCAATATTGGTTTCAATACCTTTTGGTAAATCCTTTACGAATTCCCAAGCATTTGCAATTTTCAACGCATCAATGATGTCCTCATCTGAAGCATTTTCCTTTCCAATCAGTAAGTTATTTTTAATAGTATCATTGAATAATATGGAATCTTGTGTTACCAGTCCCATTAAATCTCGCAATGATTGTTTGGTAAGCCCACGAATATCAACGCCATCAATTTGAATACTGCCTTCATTCACATCATAAAAACGAGTTACCAAATTGGCGATGGTACTTTTTCCACTTCCAGATTGTCCAACAAGCGCAACACTCTTTCCTTTAGGAACTTCAATGCTGAAATTTTTGAGCACCAATTCATCCTCATATCTAAAGGAAATATTTTTAAGAGAAATTCGTTGATTAAATCCGTCCTTAACTTTGGCATTTGGGCTGTCTTCCAACGGGCTTGTCGTTTCAAGAATTTCAAGAACACGTTCGGCTGCGGCATTTCCCCTTTTTACACTGTAGGAGGCTTTGCTAATGGCTTTTGCGGGAGTAAGAATGTTATAAGCCAAGCCCATAAATGCTAAAAATGCTGCAGCTGACAAGGTTTCTTCTATCATAACCATCCTACCACCATACCATAATAAAACAGCGATGGTTGTAATACCTAAAAATTCACTTACTGGAGATGCTAAATTCTGGCGATTCCCCAATTTATTGGAAAAATGAAAAAATCGGCTCGTTGACTCTGTGAATTTTGTATTGAATGCTCGTTCAGCATTGAAGCTCTTGATGACCTTTAAACCATTTAATGTCTCCTCTAAAGTTGATAAGAACACTCCCTGCTCTATTTGCACATCACTCGACTGCTTTTTAAGTTGCTTACCAATCAATGAAATGATATATCCAGAAACTGGGATAAAAATGAACATGAAAACGGTTAATTTAGCACTGATAATAAGCATCCAAGCAATCGAAAACAGCATACTCAACGGTTCCTTGATGATCATCTCCAAAACTGATAAAAATGAATTTTGAACTTCTCCTACATCATTTGAAATTCTGGAAATGATATCACCTTTACGTTTTTCTGAAAAGAAGGATATAGGCAAACTGACTGTTTTTTTATAAATGGCGTTTCTTAAATCTTTTAGAATCCCATTTCTTAAGAAGGTTCCAAAGTACAGTCCGAGATAATTGAATAGATTTTTTAGCAAGAATGTGATTATAACCAGACCAACGACGTACAATAAAGCAAGTGACGCATCGTTTTTTGCAAGGGACTGCACAAAATATGTCAAGGTTTCATTTAGATATTCGCCCAAATTGGCGATGCCGTTATAGGTCGGCTTTTCTACTATAACCTCTTTCGTGGTATCTGTTGGAAACAAAACATTTAAAAGCGGCATTAAAACAACAAATGACAATGCACTGAACAAGGCGTAGAAAATGTTACAAATGATATTTAGAATTGCATATCTTTTATAGGGAAGTGCAAAACGAAGAATTTTTTTAAGATAATTCATCAAGATAATTTCATGTCCTTCACAATGGCATCCAGCTTGTCTTCCAATTGTTTTTCCGTCGTCTTAAATTCTGATGCATTTTCCAATGTGGAATTGACGCTCATATAAAACTTGATTTTTGGCTCTGTACCACTTGGTCTCAAAGCTATTTTGCTTCCATCCTCGGTATAATAAATTAAGACATTCGATTTAGGTATGTCAATAGTTTCTTCGGTATTTGTGACGAAATTTTTGGCTTTAGATAATTGATAATCTTCAACGCGTACAACTTTTGAACCGTTCAGTTGTTTCAGAGGATTTTCTCTCGCATCGACCATCATTTGCTTAATTTCTTGTGCACCTTCAATACCTTTCTTGGTGATTGAAATTAAACGTTCTTTATAAAACCCATTATCAACATATAACTGAATCAAATCTTTATAAAATGAACTTCCATCTGCTTTGGCCTGTGCTGCAATTTCAATAGCCAATAGGGTAGAAGTAACAGCATCTTTATCACGAACAAAATCGCCCACCATATATCCGAAACTTTCTTCACCACCACCGATAAAATTTAGATTTGGAAAATCTTTTATCATTTTGGCAATCCACTTGAATCCTGTAAGACCTTCCTTGTATTCTACTCTATAATTCTTGGCTAAAGCAGCCATCATAGGAGTTGATACTATCGTCGAGCCAATAAACTCTTTACCTTTGATTTTATCTTGTTTTTTCCATTGTTTTAAAAGGAAATCGGTCATCATCACCATGGTTTGATTTCCATTCAGCAATACCATTTCACCTTTTAAATTTCTTACCGCTACACCAAGTCGGTCACAATCTGGATCGGTTCCGATTACGATATCTGCTTCTACTTTATCTGCTAACTCCAAAGCCATTTTCAAAGCTTCGGGTTCTTCGGGATTTGGTGATTTTACGGTTGGAAAGTCACCATTCGGTTCTCGTTGCTCTTCAACGATATGGACATTCTTGTAGCCAGCTCTTTTTAAGGTTTCTGGAACTATAGTAATCGAAGTGCCATGAAGCGAAGTAAATACAACAGTCAAGTTATCTTTTGCTTCTTTTGATGTATTGAAACTTCCATTTTTTACAGCAGCATCGATAAACACATCATCGACATCTTTTCCAATGGTTTTGATTAAACTTTCATTGGCATCAAATTTTATTTCAGAATAATCCAAACTATTTATTTCAGTGATGATTTCCTCATCTTGAGGTGGTACCAATTGTCCTCCATCCTGCCAATACACTTTATATCCGTTGTACTCTGGCGGATTATGCGACGCCGTTAGCACGATGCCGCATTGACAACCCAAATGTTTTACTGCGAAGGATAGTTCAGGCGTAGGGCGTAAATCTTCAAATAAATAGACCGTTATTCCATTTGCAGAAAACACATCAGCCACTACTTTTGCCAAGGATTTGCTATTGTGTCTACAATCATAAGCAATTGCAACTTTAAGAGTTTCGCCTGGAAAAGAAGAATGCATGTAGTTGCTCAATCCTTGCGTATTTTTTCCAAGTGTGTATTTATTGATTCTATTGGTGCCAACACCCATGATGCCGCGCATTCCACCTGTTCCAAAGTCTAAATCTTGATAAAAACTCTCTTGAATTTCCTTGGGATGATGTGCAATACTGTTTTTGATAAATTCATGTGTTTGTTTATCAAATGACGGTGTCAACCACGCATTGATGCGCTCTAAAATGATAGGGTCAATGTGAATCATAGGTAATTAATTTTATACAACAAAAATAAGCAATCTGTTAAATGTTGAATGGTAATACTTCATTAATTTGAAGATAGCTGTTACAAATTCAATTCATCTTTAACCAAATATCGTTTTTTGTCATCTTTAGACCGAAGAATGATTTCTCCCAAGAAGCCTGCTATAAAAAATTGAGTGCCAATAATCATAGTGGAAAGTGCTATATAAAATTGTGGTCTCGAAGCAATCAAACGTCCCGCAGTATTGAAAAACAGTTTATCAATACCAAGGTATAAAGTAAACACAAAACCGATGAAGAACATAATAACACCAAGTGCTCCAAAAAGGTGCATTGGGCGTCTTCCGAAGCGGGAGATGAACCAAATGGTAACCAAATCCAAAAAGCCATGCACGAAGCGGTTCATGCCAAATTTCGTGGTTCCATATTTTCTGGCTTGATGTAACACCACTTTTTCTCCGATGTTTGCAAACCCTGCATTTTTAGATAATACGGGAATATACCGATGCATTTCGCCGTGAACATCTATGTTTTTTACTACGCTTTTATCGTAAGCTTTAAGCCCACAATTAAAATCGTGAAGTTTTACACCAGACGTTTTGCGAGCGGCCCAATTGAACAATTTGGAGGGCATATTTTTTGACAATACAGCATCATATCTTTTCTTTTTCCAGCCAGAGACCAAATCATATTTTTCGTTCACAATCATGTTGTATAATTCTGGGATTTCCTCTGGGTTGTCCTGCAAATCGGCGTCCATCGTTATAACAACCTCACCTTGGGATTTTTCGAAACCTGCATGAAGGGCTTGAGATTTTCCAAAATTTCTTAAAAACCGAATACCTTTGACATTGGAATCTTTTTGTGAAAGCTTTTTAATGGTCTGCCAAGAATCATCGGTGCTACCATCGTCAATAAAAATGATTTCATACGAAAAACGATTGGATTGCATAACCTTTGCAATCCAATCGTATAATTCGTCGAGCGATTCCTGCTCGTTAAGTAGTGGTATGACTACTGATATGTTCATCTATATGATTTAAAAAAAGAATAGTTCAAAAATACAGAAATTATTTAAGCTGCATTTGGGTCAGTCTTCTTAATTGCAAGAGCCACAATAAGACCAATTATCGCATAAAACAAGAATTGCCAGGCTAATGATTTTAATTGGCTTACTACTGAAAATTGATTTTGCTCTTGCATCTGTGCAACTGCCTTGTCAATTTCGGTTTGTGGTGCACCAAAATTTTCCATCATTTGGGTTGAGGTCTCGATAATTCTTTCCTTGATAATATCGGATGCTTCTGGATCTATGACATTAAAAAGAATAATACTAAAGATGGAACTCAATAAAACCGCAACTACCACAGTAGTAAAATAGGATGAAAACGCTCCTTTAAAGCTGATAAAACCATTTAATAGTTTTCTTGCTTTAATAGAGGAGGCAATTCCGACACCGATAATCACTAAAAATAAAATAATTCCGAGCCACCATTTAGCTAGTAACTCAATGTTGATGACATAAAAAATAACAGTTACTACAATCATAAACAGACCTAGAAAAAGTCCGTATTTTGCCGCCATAGATTTGATAGATTTTTCCATATTAGTTAGTTTTAAAAAGTTGATTTGTTAGTTAGTAAACAAATATACCAAAACGTTACACAATATGCTTCCGAAGACAGCAATCTTAAACTTTTAACTGTGAAATATTGTACATTGCAAGGAAACTTGTTCTCAATCAATCAAAAAAAGAAAAAATTAAGCCAAAAGTATTGCGGATTTCCAAAAAATACCTAAATTTGCACTTCCAAAAAATGAAATGATTTAAAGTAAATAAGAGATGAAAAAAGGTATACATCCAGAAAATTATAGACTTGTAGCGTTTAAAGATATGTCTAACGAAGACGTTTTTTTAACAAAATCTACAGCAGATACTAGCGAAACAATTGAAGTGGATGGTGTTGAGTATCCTGTGGTAAAAATGGAGATCTCTAGAACATCTCACCCTTACTACACTGGTAAATCTAAATTAGTGGATACAGCAGGTCGTATTGATAAATTCAAAAACAAATACGCTAAATTCAAAAAATAAAGTTAGCATCACAGATAACAAAGCCTTCTTAATTTATTTTGAAGGCTTTTTTGTTTTCTATAATTACGCTACTTTTGAATTGAAATTTATTTGCTCGCAAAGCCGCAAAGGCACAAAGTTTTTTGTCTTTAAAAGAGTGATTGGAATTTAGAATTTTAATATTTGGGATTTTAAACTTTGAATTTTTAGCAATGAACTACATATTATTCGACGGACCATCACGCACTAATTTATTACCATTTACATTTACACGACCAGTAGCTGATATAAGAATCGGTATATTGACTATTAGAGAAAAATGGGAATTTTTTTTAGAATCCACGACCACAACAATTACCGAGGATTATCTTTCAGATAAATATCCAATGGTGGAAATGGATGAAAATGTGTTAATCAATTCCTCTTTTTTGCCAAATGCTGAATTGGCCGAAATGGTCAAAGGTCTAGAAGAAAACCAAGCCATCTTTAAAAATGAAGATGTCATTGCATTTTACACTAAGAATGCTCAAGACGACATTGATTTTGATTCCTTTGAAGCGATAGAATACAATGACGACGTCCTGAAGATTGAGCATACATGGGATATTTTTGCTAAAAATGGACAGGCAATAGAAGATGATTTTGAATTGTTGACTAAAGGGAGACGCTCACAACAAATTCCTTCAAGTAATAATGTTATTTCCAGTCAAAATATTTTTATAGAAGAAGGCGCAAAACTTGAATTTACAACGCTTAATGCAAGTACAGGACCTATTTACATAGGAAAGAATTCCGAAATTATGGAAGGAAGCATAATTCGAGGGCCTTTTGCATTATGTGAACACGCTATTGTGAAACTTGGCGCTAAAATTTATGGACCTACGACCGTTGGGCCTCATAGTAAGGTAGGCGGTGAAGTGAATAATTCTGTTATTTTCGCATATTCGAACAAAGGCCATGATGGATTTTTGGGAAATTCGGTGTTAGGAGAATGGTGCAACCTTGGTGCAGATACCAATAATTCAAATTTAAAGAATAATTACGCCGAAGTCCGGCTTTGGGATTATAACACTGAAACTTTTGCAAAAACAGGTTTACAATTTTGCGGTTTAATGATGGGCGACCATAGTAAATGTGGCATCAATACCATGTTTAATACTGGAACTGTGGTTGGTGTGAGTGCCAATATATTTGGTAGCGGCTACCCTCGAAATTTCATTCCTAGCTTTAGTTGGGGAGGCAATGGCGGTTTCACAACCTATCTCACTAAAAAAGCATTTGAAGTTGCCGGAGTAGTTATGTCTCGGAAAAGTATTGAGTTGACTAACGTCGACAAAGCAATTTTGGAGCATGTTTTTGAGGTTACTAGAAACTTTCGAAGAGAGTAATTAGATAGGCGTAAAATGTTAGGATTAGTTTTTTTATATTTTGTCGAAAAGTATGTTTAAAAGCTTGCAGGGCAATTCAATAAGAATAAATGGGTATATGCTATTTTAGGAATCGTCACTTATTATATTGGCACGTTTGTTGGAGAAGTCATTCTCGGTATTTTGGATAGCCTTATTGGAATTGGTTTTGACTGGGATAATAATTTGGCTTTGGGGTCTTATCGCTTTACTTTTCGGAATTGGTGCGGCCTAGGTGTTTATTTTCTACTTAAGAAAGAATGAGAAAATTCAGTTGATTTTGTGGAAAATGTAATCCAGGATATCGGATAACCTTTAGAGTAAACGTAAATTATGAAAGACCTACTTATCACTATTCTTGTTTTGGTTTTTGCATTATCTCACGCCCAAGAAGAAACTTATGTCATCAAGAATCTCAAAATGAATGACGAGTTAAGTCAGTATGGAGTAGTTTACCAATTAGATAACAAAGTATTCTACTCTGGCTATAAGCTTAATGAATTTGGAACTGTAGAAACCAATAGAACCGGTCAAACTATTTTTACTTTATATGCGGGCGAAATTGCGGAAGATAAGGAAATCATCAATTCAAAAGAGTTTAAATCTGCTGATGAATTTGTATTCAATAGTTCCACAGCAGCTTTTAGTTCAGATGGCAAATATATGTACGTCACAACAAATGAAGAGAAACGAGGCGATGTCTATAAGTATGATACCAAAACTCGTAATCTCCGAATAGAACGAGGCGAATATGTTGACGGAAAGGGCTACAAAAATTTTAAACCTCTGTCATTTTGTGACCCAAACTACTCTTATGCCCATCCTGCAGTAAGCCCAGATGGGAAATATTTATATTTCACGTCAAATATCCCTAGTGCAAAAGGACCAACCGACATTTTTAGAATCAAAATAGAGGGAGATAATAAATTTGGAGACCCAGAAAATTTAGGAGATTTAATCAATTCAACACGTAAGGAAATGTTCCCAACAGTCACAAATGATAACATGTTATATTTTTCTTCAGACAGGGCAAAGGGAATTGGTGGATTGGATATCTATAAATGTACTATTGATGCTGAAGATAACATAAGTGAGCCAGTATTGATGCCTCAACCCATCAATAGTCGAGGTGATGATATTTGCTTTGTATTGAACAAGAATGGCAAGGAAGGTTATTTTACATCCAATAGAGCCATAGGAAAAGGTGAAGATGACATTTATTATTTTGAAATAAAAGAGTAACTAGTTTTTTCTGACGCGTTTCAAATCCAATAAATTTATAGGATTGATTCCCAGACCACTTACATTTTTTCGCGTAAAGCGCAGTACTTCATCATAGAACATAACAACTACTGGTGTCTTTTGCATCACAAGCGAATCCATTTTATAATAAAGCGCTTCTCTTTTTTCGGTGTCAATAATTGTGAAAGCTTCTTCATACCATCGGTCAAACTGTTCGTTTTTGAAGTGGGAATAGTTAGGGCCGTTGGGAGAAAAATTCTTACTATAGTACAAGGATAAATAATTTTCCGCATCCGGATAATCTGCAACCCAACTGGCTCTGAACATGTCCAGTTTTCCATTTGCTTTTGCATCCTTTAAGGTTGCAGCAGGTATGACATCGACATTTACATTTAAACCGGTCTTTTGGATTTCACGTTGGATGAACTCACAAAAGCTCAAATAATTACTAGTCGTGGTAATTGTGATTTCAGGATTTTGGATGCCTGTTTCTTTTTTAAACTGTGCTACCAACTCTTTTGCTTTCTGTGGCTGATAATCAAACCCTATGGATGCATTATAACCAGGCAATCCTTTGGGGATGAAACCACCATTGGCAGGAATTCCAACCCCATTTCTCAAATAGATCATCATCTTTTGTCGGTCAAAACCATAATTGACTGCTTTTCTAATGAGTTGCGATTGCATTTCTGGAACATTGGAATCCATGTAAAATGCTAAATATTCTGTATTCAAGTAAGGTCCTCGAATCATGTCCACATCTTTAATATAAAGGTCTCGGAGTTGACCTGAAGCAGTTAATAATTCATCTTTATACGATGCATCCAGACCAGATACAAAATCAATATTTCCTTGCGCAAATTGGAGGAATTCGCTTTGCTTGTCGGGTAAAAAAGTGATGGATACAGCTT
>JBBSLN010000006.1:0-19552 GCA_038255205.1 Flavobacteriales bacterium | reverse complement strand
TTTGCTTCAAATTCTTTTTTGGTATTCTCACTCGTCACAATGATACAATCTGCATTTTTTAAAACATTCTTTTCTAAAAGAAGATGTTTGCGAACAGACGACTTGGTAAGCTTCAATTTTTTATGATAACCAATGGTGGTCCATGGGTCACGAAAATCAGCAATCCACTTGATACTCATTTGCTTCTTCAAACCCATTCCAATCAAATGTAAGCTATGCGGAGGTCCAGTTGTGATAATGGTTTTTATCTGATGTTTCTGAATGTAGTCCCGTAAATAAGTGATGGACGGATTGACCCAGGCTTTTCTAGCATCTGGAATAAAATAATTACCGCGAACTTAGAGCCTTAGCCGCTGCAACAAATTCTGCTTTCTCTTTTTCGGAATCACACCAGAACTAATCGTCTTTGTAGCGTTTCTGGACAAGAACTTCGCCAACCTATAAGGTTCCTTTATAGGTTGTCTGATGATGGTTGCTGACTTTGGAATTTCATCAAGCAAACTCAAATCCACTATAGGATAATTCGGATTTTGAGGAATATACACGTATGGATGTACCTCAAATTCAGGAAGATATTTAACGAACTTTAGCCAGCGCTGTACTCCTGGCCCGCCTGCTGGTGGCCAATAATACGTGATGATAAGTGCTTTTTTTTTCATGTCTGATTTCCTGCGCAGGCAGGAATCTTTTGATTTCATTCGGAATTATCAAAATTAATCTAATCTAAATATGCCTGTATTCGCAAAACGATATTAGAAAATCGAACTAATCAGAAATTCTATCCTCTGATTCATGAGATTCCTGCCTGCGCAGATATATGCCTCCAAGAATCAATAATCCGAGCAATATCGAAGAAGCCAATGAAATCGTACTTCCTGTTTTAATGACTTCTGGCTCAAATTTGAATTCGATAGTATGCTTACCTTTAGGGATTTCCATACCTCTCAGTACGTAGTTGACTCGATAATGAGGCACTTCTTTTCCATCAATAAAAGACTTCCAGCCTTGTCCATAATAAATCTCTGAAAAGACAGCAAATCCATCGTCACTATTGTTAGACTGATACTTTAAGTAATTTGGTTTATAAATTGATATGTTGATAGTTGCAGTTAAATCTACTGAATAATTTTTAGTTGGAATAGATTGCGTGGTCACAGCTTTATTTCCCGTATCCAAACTATCCAAAGCCCTAATTTCCTCATTCGCAGAATTCAATTTTTCAATAGTACTCACAAACCAAGCATTTCCATTGGCATCCGTATTCTCATAAGGAAAAATATTTCCTTTGTCATCGTCTGCAATGATATATTTGGTATTCAACATATTCAGGACGTTGATATTATTTTTGGCTATATAGAAATCAAATAGTTCGTTGTAACGTCCGAGCTTCGCGGCATGATAACCAGATAATGAATTATGATAATAAGCCGCTTTTCCGGGTTCTCTTGACACGACATCAAAAACTCTGAAATGACCATCATCCTTCATGATTTCCAAATCAGCTTCATTTGGCTGATACGGTTTATTAACCTGAATGGAAGGCATAAAATTGTCATTGTTCACATACCGCCTATCAACAACTACCAAATCAAACAGAATCAAAACGGTAAAGACAACAACTACCAATTTCTCGGATAGTTTTTTCTTGAGGAACATAAAGATTACTCCTGCTGCAAGCAAAACCAAAATCAAACTTCTTAATGTATCTTGAGTAAAGAACATTTTTCTGTCCTCTTTTACAGCGTCCATGAAGGCCTGTCCGTAATTTTGACGGTAGAATCCATCATTGACACCCACGAAATTAAACAAGGATGATTTAAACAATAAGAAGATTAATGCCAGTCCGCCACAAATAGCTACAGAAAATTTTAAAGCCTTTAGCTTTTTTTCTTCAGTCTCAAATATATTGAACAACCGTACCAGTCCGAATATCGCCAAAACTGGAATACACAATTCCAAAATTACCTGTATCGAACTGACTGCCCTAAATTTGTTGTATAATGGCACATAGTCGATAAAGAAATCCGTTAAGAACCCTAAATTCTTTCCATATGATAACAATAACGAAAGAATTGCACCTCCAATGAGCCACCATTTCAATCGCCCTTTCACCAAGAATAATGCAAAAACAAACAAGAACAAAACAACTGCTCCAATATAAGCTGGTGCTTCCACAATCGTCTGGTCGCCCCAATATGTTGGTGTTTGTTCTGCTTCCTGCAGTGCCTGAATTGGGGTTGCTCCAAGCGTGATGTAAGCTTTGTATGTTGCGGAATCCTTACCAACATCTTCATAACTTCCACCGCCTAAAAATCGCGGGATAAAAAGATTAAAGGTTTCAAGAATTCCATAACTGTATTCCGTGATGTATTCTTTACTCAAACCAGTCGTAGCTTCTTTTGGAGTTCCATCGGCATTGATTGTTAGTTCGCTTTTGCCACGTGTGCTTTCCTTCACATATTCTTGGGTTGCCATGATATTTGTGGCATTCAATCCTACTGAAAGTATAACCGCTAACACCATCAACCCTACCGATTTAAAATAATGTGGCAACAATTTCTTCTTGTAAGCATCAACCAAATACGCAATACCCAAAACGATGACCAACAACATCAAATAATAAGTCATCTGGAAGTGATTTGTACTAATTTCCAACGCCATCGCAACAGAAGTGACTAGAAATCCAGCTATATATTTTTGTCGGAACGTAAGAATGATTCCGCTTAATACCAAAGGCATATAAGCAATGGCATGCGCCTTGCTGTTATGTCCAACTCCTAGAATGATTATGAGATAGGTTGAAAAGCCGTAAGCCAAAGCACCCAAGGCCGCCAGCTTATAATCAACCTTTAATGTCAATAACAATATATAAAATCCTATAAAATAGAGAAATAGATAATCTGCTGGTCGCGGTAAAAATCTTAAGACGGAATCCAACTTTTTAATATAATTATGAGGATAGTGCGCTCCAATTTGATAGGTAGGCATGCCTCCAAACGCGCTATTGGTCCAGTAGGTTTCTTCACCTGTCGCTTCCTTAAAGTCCTTTTGCTGCTTGGCCATACCAATATAATGCTTGATATCACTTTGAAAAATCTGCTTCCCGCTTAAAACGGGATTGAAATATAAAAGCGATACTACCACAAAACCAATAATCATCAGAATGTGCGGAAGAAACTTTTTAAAGGATAATTGCATGAAGTATGAATCTAAAATTGATGTGGAAAATTAATCAATTTCTTCGTAATCGATATACTCGCCCTCTTTTTTATCGGAAGTTTTTTGTTGGTGAGGCATTTTGTCAATCACTGTTTCACCTTCCTTTGGGTGATTCGCATTGTTTCGTGGCTGTTGCTGATACTGTTGACCAAAACGCTCCTGCATCTTTTTGGACATATATTGTACCAAATATGGAGCAAATAGTCGCATAAGGATTTTCACACCATACCAAATCAACAATAGGATTAAAATGGTTCTTAAGAAACCCGTAAAGGATGCCATTTGTAACATGAATGAAAAATTTTTTCAAAAATACAATTCTCAACCTTTAAAAACAGTTATTAATACTTAAAAAAAATATAAAATCTCTATATTTGATACCTAATATACCACTTATGAAAAGCCTAAAAACATATTTGCCCTACCTGTTTTTTATAATTTCCATTGCAGCTTTCAGTCAATATACCGACGTCATCAATTCAAATCGTCCTGGAGCATCCCAGGGTGCGTTTGCTGTCGGGCCGAATGTTATTCAGTTGGAGGCTGGCCCCTATCTTATTAATCAAAAACATACCCCATTAAAATACGACGTGGGTGGTTTTGGAGCGGATTTCGCAGCTCGCTACGGACTATTCTTTGAGCCCTTGGAAATCAATGTCATCGGTAGTTATCAAAATGATACGTTTACTGATAACAGGTCTGCAATTCCTATAGAGAACAAACGGTCAAATTTTAAAAACTTTACGATAGGCGCTAAATATTTGGTTTATGACCCCTATAAAAATGCAGCAGAGGACAAACCGAATCTTTACAGCTGGAAGGCTAATCGTTCTTTTAAATGGAAATATTTGATTCCTGCAGTGGCTATATATGCTGGTGCTAATTTTGATTCAAAGAACAATCCTTATACAGCTCCAGGCATCGAAGGCTTCAGCCCAAAAATTGCGGTGATTTCTCAAAATAACTTTTCTGGAGGCTGGGTTTTTGTTGTTAATCTAATTAAAGATAGAATTGGGACAGACTATTCAGACTTCCAATATATCTTAACGATGACACATTCTTTTAATCCAAAATGGTCGCTATTTGCTGAAACGCAAGGTATCAAAAGCGATTTTTATGCGGATAATTTGATTCGTTTTGGAGGTGCTTATCTGTTTGGAGATGATTTTCAGTTGGATACCGCACTTACGTTTAACACGAAAGATACGCCTTCCGTATTTTCAGTAAATATCGGAGCGTCTTATCGATTTGATTTTCATGAAGATACCATTATTGAAGATAATAGTAATTCAGCCAAAGAGGAAGGAAAACGTAAAGAACGAGGCAATAAAAGCAAGAAAAAAGATGTCGATTTTGACAAAGATAGTGGCAGTCTTTAAACCAACTTTATGATTACAGTTACAGAAGTTCATTCTAAAAAGGATATAAAAAAGTTTGTAAAATTCCCATTTCAGCTATATAAAGATTCCAACTATTGGGTTCCTCCTATCATTTCCCAAGAAATGGAAACCTTCGATAAAAAGAAGAATCCTATATTCAACGATGCTGAAGCTCGATTCTTTTTGGCGTATAAAAAAGACGAAATTGTTGGTCGTGTAGCTGCAATTATCAATTGGCTCGAAGTCAACCATCAGAAGCAAAAAAAGATGCGTTTTGGTTGGTTTGACACGATTGATGACGTTGAAGTAACCAAAGCACTTTTAGAGAAAGTAAACGAGATTGGAAAAGCCAATGGCCTTGATTATATGGAAGGTCCTGTTGGTTTTTCAAATTTGGACAAAGTTGGAGTCATGACCGAAGGCTTTGAGCATTTGGGCAATATGATTACATGGTACAATTATCCGTATTACGCTGAACATTTTAAGGAATTGGGCTATAAGGATGAGAAACTCTATTCTGAAAGTCGTTTCCCTTTTGAAAATGTGAAGACGGAGTTTTTCGAAAAGGCTCAAGAACTCATTAGAAAACGCTATCAACTCAAATCATTGACATTCAAGAAGGCAAAAGATGTCATGCCTTATGCTGACAAGATGTTTGATTTATTCAATGATTCTTATGCATCCTTGTCGTCATTTGTTGCCATTACAGATATACAAAAGGAATATTTCAAAAAGAAATTCATTAGTTTTATTAATCCTGAATATATCAATTTTGTGGTCGATAAAGACGATAAATTGGTTGCATTTGCCATCGTAATGCCTTCTTTTTCCAAAGCCTTGCAAAAAACGAAAGGAACTTTATTTCCATTCGGGTTTCGACATATCCTGCATGCCAAGAAACATAGTAAGGACGTGGTGTTTTACTTAATAGGAGTTCATCCTGACTATCAGAACAAAGGTGTGCACGCAGTGATTTTCAAGGAATATTACGACACCTTTACCAGAAAAGGCATCATCAACTGCATCCGAACTCCAGAACTTGAAGACAATGTCCCCATCCATCAAATCTGGAAACATTTTAAGCCAGAGGTTTTTAAGCGGAGGAAGACAGTTAGAAAGGAAATTTCCTGATTTACGGTTTACGATTCACGAAAATTCAAAAAAAAATTCAAAACTCCAACATTAATCATTGGAATTTGGAATTTTTTATTTTCGAGATTTGCCGTGCTAAAATCCCCTTCGGGGATTTAGGGGATTTTACTCTCCAATCGCAGCCATCAAAGCCGCAGAAAGTCTTTTATAGGTGCCATTTTCCAATCGTGTTCTAATCGCTTCAAAAGCATCCAAGGTTTCGTTGACATCTTCCAAAGTGTGTGTAGCCGTAGGAATCAAACGCAACAAGATCAATCCTTTTGGAATTACTGGATATACCACGATAGAGCAGAAAATTCCGTAGTTTTCACGTAAATCCTTAACCAAGGCCATTGCTTCTGGAATGCTTCCATTTAAATAGACTGGCGTCACACAGCTTTGAGTCGTTCCGATATCAAAACCTCTTTTCTTAAGTCCTGACTGTAACGCATCTGTGTTTTCCCAAAGTTTTTCTTTGAGCTCTGGCATTGTTTTTAACATATCCAAACGCTTTAGAGCGCCAATAACCAATTGCATCTGCAAGGATTTTGCAAACATTTGAGAACGTAAGTTGTATTTTAAATAATCAATGATTTCTTGATCTGCTGCGATAAAAGCGCCTGTACTTGCCAACGATTTTGCGAACGTAGCAAAATAGACATCAATTCCATCCTGTACGCCTTGCTCCTCACCTGCTCCAGCACCAGTTTTTCCGAGTGTTCCGAAACCGTGCGCATCATCAACCAAGAATCTGAAGTTATATTTTTTCTTTAGTTCAACTATTTCTTTTAGCTTTCCTTGTTCGCCACGCATCCCGAACACACCTTCAGAAATCACAAGAATCCCTCCGCCTGTCTGCTCTGCCATTTTAGTGGCTCTGTCTAAATTTTTCTCCAAACTTTCAATGTCGTTGTGCTTATAGGTAAAACGTTTTCCCATATGAAGACGAACGCCATCAATGATGCAGGCATGTGCATCGACATCATAAACAATGATATCATCTTTTGCAACCAATGCATCTATAGTTGATAAGATGCCTTGATAACCAAAATTCAATAAGTAAGCTGCTTCTTTATTGACGAATTCTGCCAATTCATCCTGCAATTGTTCATGAAGAGTTGTGTGACCAGACATCATTCGAGCACCCATCGGATAGGCTGAACCGTACTCGGCAGCTGCTTCTGCATCCACTTTACGGACGTCAGGATGATTTGCCAAACCTAAATAATCATTGATACTCCAAGTAATGACATCTTTTCCTCTAAACTTCATTCGGTTGGATATCTGTCCTTCCAATTTAGGAAATACAAAATAGCCTTCCGCCTGTGCAGCCCATTTGCCTAAAGGTCCTTTGTCACGGTATATTTTCTCAAATAAATCTTTCATGCGTTCATTTTAGTTTTAAGCGGTCACATGTCACTCTTGCATCATCCTCTGATTGCATTATTGCAGATAGTCTTTGCAGCAGTTACATTTAACTTAAATTAGTCTTTTTAGTTAGGGCAAAATTAATTAAATATCTTTTGATAGCATAATTTAATTATAAACTCCTGTTTATAACATTTTATGCCAAAGAAAAAGCCTATCGCAACAGTTAGCACAATAGGACTTTATATAGCGTGAATAAGATTATTTTATATATTCAATGGTTTCAATAGCCGAAGTTCTTTGGTCATCCATAAAGCCTTGCTCTTCCATCCATTTGTCACTGTAAATTTTACTCATGTATCTAGAACCATGGTCAGGGAAAATAACCACAACTTTGTCAGTGATTTTGAATTCTCCTTCTTCGTTCAATTGCTTCAAGGCTTGCATGGCAGCACCTGAAGTATAACCTACGAACAATCCTTCGGTACGTGTTACTTCTCTTGCAGTGTGTGCACTTTCTTCATCCGTTACTTTTACAAACTTATCAATTAAATCAAAATCTGTCGCTGAAGGAATTAAATTTTTACCAAGACCTTCAATTCTGTATGGATAAATTTCCTTATCATCAAATTCTTTGGTTTCATGGTATTTTTTTAATACAGAACCATAAGCATCAACGCCGATAATCTTGATATTTGGATTCTTTTCCTTTAGGAATTTAGCCGACCCGGAAATTGTTCCTCCAGTGCCACTGCAAGCTATGAGATGAGTGATTTCGCCTTCGGTCTGTGTCCAAATTTCTGGACCCGTAGAATTGTAATGTGCATCAATATTCAATTGGTTGAAATATTGATTGATATAAATAGAACCTTTGATTTCGTTGTGAATTCGTTTGGCTACTTGATAATAGGATCTAGGGTCGTCGGCGCTTACGTTAGCAGGACATACATAAACTTTTGCTCCCATGGACTTCAACATATCAATTTTATCAGCTGACGATTTTGAACTCACTGCCAAAATACAGTGGTAACCTTTTATAATGCTGACCATCGCAATACTGAATCCAGTGTTCCCTGAAGTTGTTTCAATAATGGTATCACCTGTTTTTAGAATGCCTTGTCTTTCGGCTTCTTCAATAATATGTAGAGCAATTCTATCTTTTGATGAATGGCCTGGATTGAATCCTTCTACTTTTGCGTAAAATTCCCCGTCAAAACCAGAGGTCATCTTGTTTAACTTGATAAGAGGGGTTTTGCCAATCAGTTGCAAAACGTTATCAAATACCTGAATATTTTCCTTCATAAATGCTATTTACCAGTTCCAATTTAAGAAAATGTAACCTAAAACCTTGCAAAAATACGTGAAAAAATTGGATTAGGCATTAATATTCTCCAAGTCCAGTAAAAACGCGTACTCTTCGGCATCCTCTTTTAAGGCCTCAAAACGTCCTGATGCACCACCATGACCTGCTTTCATATTGGTTTTCAACAACAATTTATTGCCGTCAGTTTTGTATTCGCGCAATTTCGCAACCCATTTCGCAGGTTCCCAGTATTGAACTTGGGAATCATGTAAACCTGTAGTCACCAATACATTTGGATAGTCTTGTGCCTTCACATTGTCATAGGGAGAATACGTTTTGATATAGTCATAATAATCCTTATCGTTTGGATTTCCCCATTCGTCATATTCTCCTGTGGTTAAGGGGATTTTGTCATCTAACATCGTCGTGACGACATCTACAAATGGAACCGCCGCAATGACACCATTATATAATTCTGGAGCTTCATTTATAATAGCCCCAATCAACAGACCTCCTGCGCTTCCACCCAGTGCATATAAATGCTTTGGAGACGTGTAATTCTCGGCAATTAGATGTTTAGAACACTCAATAAAATCGGTAAATGTATTTTTCTTTTTGAGCAGTTTTCCATTTTCATACCAAGGTCGTCCCAAATATTCGCCACCTCTTACGTGAGCGATGACGTAAATGAAACCTCTATCCAGTAAACTCAAACGAATGCTTGAGAAATAAGGGTCAATTGTATGTCCATAAGAACCATAAGCATACATCAGCACTGGATTTTTTCCGTTCTGTTTAATACCTTTGCGATAGACCATTGACATTGGAATCTTTGTGCCGTCGGTTGAAGTTGCCCAAATACGTTCAGATTGATAATTTTCTTTTTCAAACTTGCCACCCAGAACTTCCTGTTCCTTCAACACTATTTTTTCCTTCGTAACCATATTAAAATCAATGGTTGATGAAGGTGTAGTCATCGATGTATAACCATACCGAAGAATGACCGTATCAAAATCTACATTGGTGCCAGTATGAGCTGTATAGGTTTCGTTATCGAAAGGCAAATAATAATCGTCTTTCCCATCCCAACGCATAATTCGTAATAGGTTCAAACCGTTGGTGCGTTCGCTTACCACCAAAAACTCTTTGAAAATATCAATGTCCTCAATCAAAACTTCTTCCCGATGCGGCAAAACATCCTGCCAATTGGCAATAAAAGTGGTCGCCTCATGGGTTTTCATCAATTTAAAGTTGACTGAATCGTTTGCATTCGTTACGATGTAGAATTGATTATCATAATGGCTAATACTATATTCCAAACCTCTAATGCGTTCCTGAAAGACTTTAAATTTTTCATCCGGTGTGTCGGCATTCAAGATGTGATATTCGTTGGTCAAGGTACTGTAGCAAGCGATTATCAGATATTTTTTGGATTTCGATTTGTAGATGGCAACGCCAAACGTATCATCCTTCTCTTTAAAAATAACTTTGTCCTTTGTAGCAGCATTTCCAAGTTTATGTTTGTAAATCTTGTCTGAACGCAGGGTTTTTGTGTCTTTTTTCGTGTAAAATAAAGTTTGATTATCATTCGCCCAAGTTGCAGAACCTGTGGTGTTTTTTATGGCGTCGGAAAACACTTCGTTCGTAACCAAACTTTTAATTTGAAGCGTGTAATTTCGTCGTCCTGTCAAATCAATTCCGAATGAAATCATGGTATTATCTGGACTCACACTTAATCCTGCCAATTTGAAATATACGTGTCCTTCCGCCATTTTGTTGCAATCGAACAATAATTCATCTGGATTTTTCAATGTGTCTTTTCTCCTAATGTAAACCGGGTAATCCTTTCCTGTCTCATATTTTACGATGTACCAATAACCATTATATTTATAGGGAACAGATTCATCATCTTCCTTGATGCGCGATTTCATTTCCTCAAATAGAGACTGTTCAAAATTTTTATATTTTGATGTCATCGCATCGTAATACTGGTTTTCGGATTTGAGATAGTTGATGACTTCCTTATCTTTTCGGTTGTTTAACCAAAAATAATCGTCAATACGAACGTCATTATGAATCTCTAACTCTTTTGGTACTTTTTTAGCCTTTGGCGGCTGGATGTCTTTTGCCATTGAAATCTTTCATTTTAAGCGGATTGCAAAAATAGTGTTTATTTAGAATAAAGAAGATAGAGAACGGAGTAAAGAAAAAGAACAAAGAGAAAAGCATAAAGACCCGAATGTCTTTCAAACTTTTATTAATTTTGCTGCCTAATTTAAAATAGAAATATATGTTCGGAGATATGATGGGAATGATGGGAAAACTGCAAGAGACCCAAAAGAAAGTTGAAGAAACAAAACAACGCTTAAATTACGTTTTGGTGGATGAGAAAAGTAATGACGGTAAATTGAAAGTGACCATCACTGCCAATAGAACCATTAAGTCAATTTCAATTGATGATGAATTGCTTCAAGATAAGGAAATGCTGGAAGATTATCTGATTCTAACCTTAAATAAAGCAATTGAAAAGGCAACAAGTGTAAATGAAACTGAAATTGCAGCTGTCGCTAAAGAAGGTATGCCGAATATTCCTGGATTGGATATGTTTAAATAAAAGAGACGTAAGACCGCGGCACTAATGGACTTAAGACATAAGACTGATTCTCTTGGATTACAGATGTCTTATTTATCTAAATTAAGCAAGTATCTCAGTTTGAGAGCTATTTATCCATTAAACTCTGCGAAAATCTGCGAGTTCTGCGGGCAAAAAATATTCGCAAAATTTCTCCCGCAGAAATCGTATATTTTCGCAGAAACTTTCTTTATAGTGCTCTCAATTCACTCAAAAACAAATCATGCATTTCATCAGTATAATCTAGATGTGTGACAATTCGAAGCTTTCCGCCTCCCATTCCAATAATGAGAATGTTTTTATCTTTTAAATTTTGAACGAATGTTTTTTCGTCGACGTCTTTGTTTAACTCAAAAATGATGATGTTGGTTTCGATGGGTTCTACTTTTTTGATGACTGCCAACGTTTGCAGCACCTCTCCTATTTCTCGAGCTTTTTTATGGTCTTCCTTTAGTCGATTGATATGATGATCCAACGCATATAATCCGGCAGCAGCGATAAAACCAACCTGACGCATATTACCGCCAAATACTTTTCGATATCGAATAGCTTTTTCCATTATGGCTTCATCTCCAATCAAAACTGAACCCACAGGACATCCCAATCCTTTACTTAAGCATACTGAAATGGTATCAAAGATGCCATATTGTTCAGTCAATTCATTTTTAGCTACTAACGCATTCCAAAGGCGTGCACCGTCAAGATGAAATCCGAACTTATGCTCATCACAAATAGTGCGTATTTTTTTGATTTCCTCAAAATCCCAGCAGGCTCCGCCTCCTTTATTGGTTGTGTTTTCTACTTCCACTAAACTTGTTTGACTGTAATAATAATCAATGGGATTAATTGCTTCCACTACTTGTTCTGCAGTAAACATGCCGCGATGTCCATCAATCAACTTACAGGAAACGCCACTATTGAAAGACGCACCTCCAGATTCGTAATTGTAAATATGCGCATATTTGTCACAAATAATCTGCTCACTAGGTTGCGTATGAAGTTTAATGGCGGTTTGATTTGCCATCGTTCCGGAAGGAAAAAATAAAGCATTTGATTTTCCGAACATTCTTGCCAAACGTTCTTCCAGTTGGTTAACCGTTGGGTCTTCCCGAAATACATCATCTCCTACTTCGGCACTCAACATGGCATCTAACATGCCTTTGGTTGGTTTTGTAACTGTATCGCTTCTTAAGTCTATTTTCTGGCGCATATATATATTTTGACAGGCTAAAAATAAACATTAAATGAGAAACTTTAAAATATTGAAAAATTCTATTTTCCATTAAATTTACAAGTTTTTGGATATTTGACATTTTATCACTAACTTTTTAGGGATATATTAAGATTATTACGCTATTAATGCATGATTAATATGGTAATTATTGATTCTTATTAGTATTTTAGAAAAAATTAAATTCTTATGGATTCGTTTGCCTCTAACACTATTTTTTCTGCATATTCAAGAACGGAAGGTTTGTTTGATGAAATATTTGACACCAATAACCAACTACGACCTCGATATCAGAAAATATTCGAAATGTACAGCGGTTATTCTTTGGATGACTTTGGAAATTTGAATGAAAAAGCAAAAGCCTCCTTTTTTAATCAAGGTATTACCTTTCAGGTTTATGGCGATGATAAAGCGCAGGAAAAGATTTTCCCATTTGATTTATTTCCAAGAATTATTGAAGCAACTGAATGGAAAACCATTGAAGATGGGGTTCTGCAACGCAGTAAAGCTCTCAATAAATTCATTTGGGATTTGTATCACGAAAAAAACATCATTAAAGATGGTATTGTACCCATGGAGATGATTAGTTCGTCGTCCAATTATCTACAACAGATGAATGGCATAGATCCTCCTGGCGGTATTTATAATCATATTTCCGGAACGGATTTAATCAAACATTCCGATGGCAATTATTATGTTCTTGAAGACAATATTAGATGTCCGTCAGGCGTAAGTTATGTGGTTTGCAATCGAAATGCCTTAAAACGTGCCTTGTTCGGTGTTTTTAATCATTATGACATTGAAACCGTTACTGATTATGCGGAGAACCTATTGGAAATCATGGAATCGGTCAAACCTAGGGGTGTTGATATTCCCAATTGTGTGGTGCTGACACCTGGTGTATTTAATTCTGCTTATTATGAACATTCATATCTGGCCAAGACATTGGGAATTGAGCTCGTCGAAGGAAAAGACTTATTTATAGAAAATGATTTCGTTTATATGAAAACAATTTCAGGCCCTGAAAAAGTGGACGTCATTTATCGACGAATTGATGACACCTTTTTAGATCCTATGGAGTTTAGAGAAGATTCAGGTATCGGTATTCCGGGTTTATTTTCTGCCTATAAAAAAGGCAATGTCAACTTGGTCAATGCACCCGGAACTGGCGTGGCTGATGATAAAGCGATTTATACCTATATGCCCGAAATCATAAAATATTATCTTAACGAAAAGCCTATTTTGAGTAACGTGCATACCTACCATTGTAGCAGAAAAGAAGATTTGACTTATGTTCTGGAAAACATTGGCAATCTGGTCATTAAGCCGGTTGATGAAGCTGGTGGTTATGGAATCTCCATAGGAAATCGGCTGACCAAGGATGAAATTGAGGCTGTTAAAAAAGTGATTCTCGAAAACCCAAGAAAGTATATTGCCCAACCGATAATGTCACTATCCGTTCATCCCACATATATTGAAGAAACACAATCATTTGAACAACGTCATGTTGACCTGCGAACTTATACGCTTTTAGGCGACAAGAAGGAATTCGTGCTTAAAGGTGGTTTGTCTAGGGTGGCACTAAAAAAAGGAAATTTAATCGTTAATTCTTCTCAAGGTGGCGGGTCAAAGGACACTTGGGTTTTAAAAAAATAATATATGTTAGCAAGAGTAGGCAGTAACCTGTTTTGGATGGGGCGCTATATTGAGCGTGCAGAACATACGGCACGCTATATGAATGTCAATTATTTTTCATCTTTGGATGCGCCTAATAAGTTGTCGCAATCACGTCAGTTTGTGTTGCATTCTTTGGTGTCGATGATAGGCGATGATGCCGAAGACGGTGCTATTCTAGAAGAAGAAACCGTACTTTATAATGTCGGATTGAATTCTGAAAAACATTATTCAATTGTTCAGTGTGTTAAATTTGCAAGAGAAAATGCCAACAGTTCGAGAGATTTGATTTCTTCGGAATTCTATGAGTCCATCAATAAGTTCTATCACTTTATTATGAATTATCAAAAGGATGTTTATGTGAAAAAAGGTCTTTATGATTTCATGACGCATGTTACAGAACATTCTGCGATATTAAGAGGAAAAATTAGAGGCACTTTGCTTCATGATGAAGTATATGCCCTTATTATGTTGGGAATCAATATTGAACGGGCTACACAAATCACTAGGATTGTTAAAACCAAATTTGAGGATGCGGAAAAAGCTTTAGGTGGTTATTCAAACCTCATTGAAAACAGTTTTGAATGGACTACATTACTGAAATGCGTGGAATCTTATGATATGCATCGGCGTTATTACAAAAAAACACCAACCCAATTTACTGCTTTGGAATTTTTGATTCTTAACACTGATTGTCCTAGATCTGTAATGAATAGCTTGAATCAGATGGAAAAACATATTAGCATTTTAGATTCATCGCGTTATAAAGACAAAGATTCAGCAGCGTTCCTAATTTGTAAAATGCGCAGTGAATACCGTTTTAAAACCATGGACGAAATACAGGAAAATATAGCTGAATTTATTGAATCCACCTTGAATATTCTGGTCGAAATCAGTGCAAAACTTGAAAAAGAATATTTTTACAACAGCTAAATTTCATGTGATTTTTGTTCTATTTTTGCACCTTTAATACATCCTAATGAATTTTGATTACACCATAAAATATACTTCTGAAAATTGCTATGAGCATCCAGTTTATGATGCTTTCTGGCAGTATATGGTGATTCCAGAGACAAACGATACGCAAGAACTGATTGCCATTAGTTTTAATACATCTATAGATTCAAAAATAGAACAATCTATAAACGGTTTTGGTTTTAAAATTGTACGTGTTCAATGTAAAATACCTTTTGAAAATATTAGTTTTGATGCTGAATTCAAATTAATCAAGAAAGAAATAAACCCTTTTGATTTTATAGCTTCGGATACCGTTAAATCGGACTTTGAGTCTCTTGATGATATTGCTTTTAAAGTGGATTTTGCAGCCTTTTTAACTCCAACTCCATTAACTAAATTGCCATTACAACATCAGAATTTATTTGATTTTGATCTATCAAAAAGTATTCATGAAAATCTTATCGATTTAAACAATTGGACATATGTGCACATTTACTTCAAAACTGGGTTTACAAATGTTGAGACCTTATTGGATGATGTAATAGAAAATAGGCATGGTGTCTGTCAAGATTTTTCGCATTTATTTATTGCTATTGCGCGGTTGAACAAAATACCTGCTCGTTACGTTTCAGGATTTTTACATCAAGGCAGTGGCTATTTTGGAGATTCACAGATGCATGCTTGGGTAGAAGCCTACATTCCGAATATCGGCTGGATTGGTTTTGATCCGACCAATAACCTATTGGTAAACCATAATCACATTAAAGTTTCACACGGTAGGGATTACAAAGATTGTGCGCCTTTAAAAGGTATTGTCTATTCGCAGGGAAATAATGAAACCAAACATTCTGTAGAAGTCTCCCATCAACAATAATGGCCCTAAAAACCACATGCATCACTTCCTATCGGTGAACCATCA
The DNA here is from genome assembly GCA_038255205.1 of Flavobacteriales bacterium. Lineage (GTDB taxonomy): Bacteria > Bacteroidota > Bacteroidia > Flavobacteriales > Flavobacteriaceae > JBPOFM01. Next base: position 3,739 of record JBBSLN010000006.1, on the reverse strand, counting down.
GGGATTTTTGGTGAATCTTCCAATTTAAATTTTTCAGGATGATCTTTGAATTCAATTATCATCCTTGCATATTGTGATGCGTAAAGTATATTAGTCCTCCTTTTATTTACTAATTCCGAAACTTTGTCTAAAGTGTCATAGGCCAACGCATTCACCTGTAAAAAGGCTTTATCCGAAACCGCTAAATTCATAATATGCTTTAAAACATTTACGTTGACCATTTGTTGTACCTCGTTCAGATAAGCACTTTCATGGTTTTTATGAAATGAATTTTTAATCAGTTGATTTAAAACATCCTCAAATCCTACTTGGTCACTATCCAAACTCCGTTGCTGAATCAACCGATTTGCTCGTTGAGGGTGCAATAATAAGCCCAAAGTCATATCACTCGCAGTTGAAGCAGCACTTAACGGGTCAAACGCAACGCCGGTTTTGCTTGAGAACGATTCCCGTGTTCTATCATAATCGAATGCACGAGGTGGAAATAAATCCAACTTCTCCTTTGGAATTGCCAATGTTTCTGCTGAAATCGTTTTTAAAAGAGATGATAAAGCTGCTTTCTGGATATCCATATCCACAACTTTCGTAATCAACTGTCCATCTCCTTTAACAGCATAATTATAATCCAAACCACCAACCACTTTAGATGCCGCTTCTGTTTGATAACGATGGAAGAAATACAATGGTACAAATACATCTTCTAAAACAGAATAGGGTTCATTCGTTCGAATGTTATCCATAGAAAAATTTGAAATGGCCTTTTGTCTTACGTTAAGAACATTTTCCAGCTCATCGGAGGCACTTTTTCCATTATCCCATAGATGTGCAAACGCATGAGCGCCACCTTCGGCTCTAGCATCAGAATCTGTAATATATCTAAAGCCTTCATTTTGAGCTTTATCCAAAATTGCATTTAAGGCTGTTCTTTCATTGGTGTTTTCGTCAAAATCTGAATAACTGTAGGCAACTGTTATTTTGTCCCAATCTCCAATTCCTTTGGCATACGCATCACTCAAATCAATTGTACCATTCGTTAAAGTTACCTTTGGATGTGGATAATCCATTACCGAAGCCCTATCATTTGTGCTCGCTGCAAAATTATGGGCAAAACCTATTGTATGGCCAACTTCATGCGCACTCAATTGTCTGATTCTCGCCAGTGCCATATCCAACATAGGCTGATAATTGTCATCACGCTCTGCAAACGGTTTATTCAGCAAAGCTTGTGCAATCAAAAAATCCTGACGAATACGTAAACTCCCCAAACTCACATGACCTTTTATAATTTCACCAGTCCTTGGGTCGGAAACACTACCACCATAACTCCAACCTCTTGTAGAGCGGTGAACCCACTGAATGACATTATATCGACAATCCATCGGGTCAGCATCTTCAGGTAACATTTTCACCTGAAACGCATCTTTATATCCTATGCTTGCGAAAGCCTGGTCCCACCATCGAGCACCTTCTAAAAGCGCAGTGCGAACCGGCTCTGGAGTGCCAGGATCTAAATAATATACAATTGGTTCTACAGCTTCACTCACCTCCAAATCCGAATTTTTCTTTTCCAATCGATGCCGATATATGAAACGTTTTGTAATTGGTTCTTGAATTGGCGTAGCATAATCCATATAAGACATCGAATAAGATCCACTTCTCGGGTCAAACTCTCTTTTTTTATAGTTGGCATCTGGCAATTCTACAAATGAATGGTGCTGTATAACACTTACCAAAGATGGAGTTGGTGTCACACTCTTGATGTTTTTCCCTTTAGGATCGCCATCAAATGTTAACAATGCCTCGAACTCAACATTTTTTGGAAACGCCTTTGTTCGTTCTAGCGACAAAGCACTTTTGCTTAAGTCCAATTTATAAATTCCTTCATTCTGGGTTTTTAATCGATTGGCAACCTCATGCCTATCTTCGAATAAAAATGGCGTAAAATCTATGATGTAGATACTATCTTTTTTTTCTTCAATCTTAAATCCAAACAAGACTGACTTTGCAAACGCTTGCTCAATACTCTTTTTTTCCAAGTCATTATCAGTTATAGCTCTAAAGTTTTGATTGGGCTGAATCAATAGTAACTTATTGCCAGCCTTTACAAACTTAACGACACGTTCACCTCCCAACTGACCTCTATCCAAACCTATATCATTAGAGCCGACACCACTCGCCAAAGAACTGACATACAGAAACTCCTCATTTAATTTATGAACTTCGAGATAAATTTTATCTTGAGCTTCTTCATAATGGAAATTGAAATAACCGTTATAGTCCTTCAATTTTTTGTCTTTTAAGACTTGAGATAACGAAACACTGACAACAAAAAAGAAAACAAAAAAATGGATGGTTTTTTTCATAATGAATAATTTGCTTATAAAACTACGCAAATTAGCTTAAAAAATGTCTTGATTATTTGTACTCAGAGCAAGTTTAGTTTTACATTTGTCAAAAATTATTAATTATATGACTACTTCTGATCAAATAAAGGATCTTGTAGAACGCCTTGGTGCGTTGAGGAGGTATCTTTGACGTTGATGCCAAAACTATCGAAATAAAAAACGAGGAAGAAAAAACTTTCGATCCTAATTTCTGGAATGATTCTAAATCTGCTCAACTGATTATGAAATCACTTCGGGAGAAAAAAAGCTGGGTTGAAGACTACAATGCTGCTAAAACACTCGTTGAAGAACTCGAAGTATTTCAAGAATTTTATAAATCTGACGACATTTCTGCCGAAGAATTGGATGTACAGTATGATAAAGCTGTGGATAAAATTGAGAAGTTGGAATTCAAAAATATGTTATCTGACGAAGGTGACAGTTTGAGTGCTGTTTTACAGATTACGGCTGGTGCTGGAGGTACTGAATCTTGTGATTGGGCAAATATGCTGATGCGCATGTATCTCATGTATGCAGAAAAAAGCGGCTTTAAAGTCAAAGAACTCAACTACCAAGAAGGTGATGTTGCAGGCATTAAAACCGTAACGTTTGAGATTGAAGGTGATTTTGCATTTGGATGGTTAAAGGGTGAAAATGGTGTCCATCGTTTAGTGCGTATTTCTCCTTTTGATAGCAACGCCAAGCGTCACACTAGTTTTGTTTCAGTTTATGTTTATCCATTGGTAGATGACACTATCGAAATTGAAGTAAATCCAGCAGATATTGAAATTACTACTGCGCGTTCTAGCGGTGCTGGTGGACAAAATGTCAATAAAGTGGAAACAAAAGTTCAGTTGACACATAAGCCAACAGGTATCCAAATTTCATGTTCTGAAACACGTTCTCAGCACGACAACAGAGCAAGAGCTATGCAGATGTTAAAATCACAATTGTATGAAATTGAGCTTCAAAAACAATTGGCTCAACGCGAAGACATCGAAGCAGGAAAAATGAAAATAGAATGGGGAAGCCAAATCAGAAACTACGTTATGCATCCCTACAAGCTTGTAAAAGATGTTAGAACCGGTCATGAAACTGGCAATGTTGATGCAGTTATGGATGGTTATATCGACGAATTCTTAAAAGCGTATCTAATGATGATGGGACAACAAGAGACCGATTCGAATGAGCTCTGAAAACAGACTTAAGACCGCTTCACTTCTGGACATAAGACTTAAGACAAAAAAAAATAACTAGAAAATGCTTGAACATGAAAAAAATTGACACCATAATATTCGACCTAGGAGGCGTTCTGATTGACTGGAACCCTGAATATGTGTATCTCGATGTTTTCG